>CANRMC010000056.1 GCA_947631605.1 uncultured Lachnospiraceae bacterium | reverse complement strand
CCTCAGTCAGAAAATGTTTGGCGTCAGGCAGACACTTATAATGTTCCGAGAATGGCTTTCATCAATAAGATGGACATCCTTGGTGCAGATTTCTTTGGCGCAGTCGAGCAGATCCGTACAAGACTGGGCAAAAATGCCATTGTAACACAGCTTCCTATCGGTAAGGAGGACTGGTTCAAAGGTATCGTAGATTTATTTGAAATGAAGGCTTACATTTATAATGATGATAAGGGTGATGATATTACCATTACCGATATTCCGGATGACATGAAGGAACAGGCAGAGGAATACCATACAGAACTTATCGAAAAAATCTGTGAGCTGGATGATGACCTGATGATGATGTATCTGGAAGGTGAAGAACCGGATGTGGATTCCCTGAAGGCAGCACTCAGAAAGGGAACCTGCGAATGTACGGCAGTTCCTGTATGCTGCGGTTCTGCTTACAGAAACAAGGGTGTTCAGAAGCTTCTGGATGCGATTCTTGAGTATATGCCGGCTCCGACCGATATCCCTGCTATTAAGGGCGTGGATCTGGACGGAAATGATGTTGTAAGACATTCATCGGATGAAGAACCGTTCTCCGCACTTGCATTCAAGATCATGGCGGATCCGTTCGTAGGTAAACTGGCATTCTTCCGGGTTTATTCCGGAACCATGAAGTCAGGTTCTTATGTATTAAATGCTACAAAAGATAAGAAAGAGCGTGTCGGACGTATCCTTCAGATGCACGCAAACAAGCGGGCAGAGCTGGATATCGTATATTCCGGTGATATTGCGGCTGCCGTAGGTTTCAAGTTTACGACGACCGGTGATACGATCTGCGACGAGCAGCACCCGGTTATTCTTGAATCCATGGAGTTCCCGGAGCCGGTTATCGAGCTTGCGATCGAGCCTAAGACCAAAGCAGGTCAGGGCAAGATGGGTGAGGCTCTGGCAAAACTTGCCGAAGAAGATCCGACATTCCGTGCTCATACAGATCAGGAAACAGGTCAGACGATCATCGCAGGTATGGGTGAGCTTCATCTGGAGATCATCGTTGACCGTCTTCTCCGTGAATATAAGGTAGAAGCAAATGTCGGCGCTCCTCAGGTAGCATATAAAGAGACAATTACAAAAGAAGTCGATGTTGATTCCAAGTATGCAAAGCAGTCCGGTGGTCGTGGCCAGTACGGTCACTGTAAGGTTCACTTCGAACCGATGGATCCGAACGGCGAGCAGACATTCCTGTTTGAATCAACGGTTGTCGGCGGTGCAATTCCGAAGGAATACATTCCGGCAGTCGGCGAAGGTATCGAAGAAGCAGCAGGCGCCGGCATCCTTGGCGGATATCCGGTTCTTGGTGTAAAGGCAACCGTATTTGACGGTTCCTACCACGAGGTCGACTCCAGTGAAATGGCATTCCACATTGCCGGTTCCATGGCGTTTAAAGACGCTATGAGCAAGGCAAGTCCGGTTCTGCTTGAGCCGATCATGCGTGTTGAAGTTACCATGCCGGAAGAATACATGGGCGATGTTATCGGTGATATCAACGCACGTCGTGGCAGGATCGAAGGTATGGACGATTTAGGCGGCGGTAAGATCGTAAGAGCATTCGTTCCGCTTGCTGAGATGTTCGGTTATTCCACCGATCTTCGTTCCAAGACACAGGGACGTGGTAACTACTCCATGTTCTTTGATAAGTATGAGCAGTGTCCGAAATCCGTTCAGGAAAAGGTTATTGCAGCAAAGAAAGGTTAATTTCCAGTTTTATACTGAGAATGACGTAAATTATATTAAAAATGGCTTGAAATCTATTATATTTTTTAATATAATGGGTTCTAGCCGAAATATATTGCCCATGGGGGCAGGTTTTTAAGGAGGAAATTAAAATGGCAAAAGCTAAGTTCGAAAGAACGAAACCACATTGTAATATCGGTACAATTGGTCACGTTGATCATGGTAAAACTACTTTAACAGCAGCTATCACCAAGGTTTTATCAGAGAGAGTTGCAGGTAATGCTGCTGTAGATTTCGCTAACATTGATAAAGCTCCGGAAGAGAGAGAAAGAGGTATCACAATTTCTACCGCTCACGTTGAGTATGAGACAGAGAAGAGACATTACGCTCACGTTGACTGCCCAGGTCATGCTGACTACGTTAAGAACATGATCACAGGTGCAGCTCAGATGGATGGCGCTATCCTTGTTGTAGCTGCTACAGACGGTGTTATGGCTCAGACAAAGGAGCATATCCTTCTGTCCCGTCAGGTAGGTGTACCTTACATCGTTGTATTTATGAATAAGTGCGATATGGTTGATGATGAAGAACTTCTTGAACTGGTTGAGATGGAGATCACAGAGCAGTTAGAGGAGTATGAGTTCACAGATTGCCCGATCATCAAGGGTTCCGCTCTGAAGGCTCTTGAGGAGCCGAACGGCGAGTGGGGCGACAAGATCATGGAACTCATGAACACCATCGACGAGTATATTCCGGATCCTCAGAGAGATACAGACAAGCCTTTCATCATGCCTGTTGAGGATGTATTCACGATCACAGGTCGTGGTACCGTTGCTACCGGTAGAGTAGAAGCTGGTGTTATCCACCTGAATGATGAAGTTGAAATCGTTGGTATCAAGCCAGAGACACAGAAGACAACCGTTACCGGTATCGAGATGTTCAGAAAGCTTCTTGACGAAGGTCAGGCTGGTGATAACATCGGTGCTCTGCTTCGTGGTATCAAGAGAGAAGATATCGTAAGAGGACAGGTTCTTTGTAAGCCAGGTTCCATCAAGTGCCATACAAAGTTCACCGCTCAGGTATACGTTCTGACCAAGGATGAGGGTGGTCGTCATACACCGTTCTTCAACAACTATCGTCCGCAGTTCTACTTCAGAACAACAGACGTAACAGGCGTCTGCAACCTTCCGGCTGGAACAGAGATGTGCATGCCTGGTGATAACGTAGAAATGACCATCGAGCTGATTCACCCGATCGCTATGGATCAGGGTCTTACATTCGCTATCCGTGAGGGTGGTAGAACTGTAGGTTCAGGCCGTGTTGCTTCTATCATCGAGTAATCTGATCGTAAAGAAGTAATATAATATTTTTACAAAAGATAAAGAGCGCCATTCCGTTTTGCGGGGTGGCGCTTTTGACGTTAGAGATTTGTTACATTGCCCCTAAATAATCCATTAATATCTCTTTGAAGTTTTCCAATTAATAGAACGCATTGGATAACGTAAAATTATTTTGTAAAATCAATTTCATAAAGATAGACATGACTTATAGCTGTTTAGTAGAATTAAGTCACCACAACTCTTGGTTGGAATTCTTACGGGAATAGAAACTGTGGTTGGCATAGAATCTCTAGTTGTCCTTCCGGTGGATACGTTCAACTTTTTCGTTGTGTCTGGGCGTAAAAAGACGAACCAGTTTGTGCTGCCTTCCCAGTTGTTTTAAGTGTACCTGGAAGATTGTAGGCTTATCATAACTGCTATTCGAAGAGAAGTATTTCGTTAACTCCTGCTTGTTGTCAGTTTATATGCACTCTATGTGACATGGAAAGGCTTTAGCAAGATGCTCTAGAAAGACATAGAGATAGTAGTAGGAACTGTGCTCCTCAAAAGCCTTTATAAAGCGCCAGCGGGAGTATTCGTCGCATGTACTGATTCTTTTCCTTGGCCTCATTCACAAGGTAGATGCAAGTGACAAACTTTACGTTAATCTGGATGCGCTGTCAGGGACACCATCTGTTCATAAGGTTTCGAAACATACTTTGGGTTAGGTGGTTTTACAGTGGTAAAACCTTGTTTTTAGGAAAATGATAAAGATTTGGAATAGAGCGGCTATAACCGCGCTACATGAGTTTGCCCCAGAAGACAACGAGGTCGGCATTTGGATTGCGCCTGTGCATATCGGAGATGAGTTTGATCTCTTCAGTGGTATGCTGGTTAGTCTCCTGGATCTGTCTCTGAGAGACTCAATGGAGCCGCCAAAGCGTCTTTTCCAGCGATAGATGCAATTTCATATCCTGTGTTATGCTGGTCATACGGAGATACCTTCTTTCTGAATTAGTTTTGGTTTGGAGATTAAAACATAACACAGAAATGGTATCTTTGGTTTTATAAATATTCAGTTGTAACATTTGTATTGTAATCCTACACAAGTTTTAGTGTTTTGTGTGGAATTGATAATTGAACGTAGAAGAGATTAATAGTATAATGGTTTCGAAATAAAACAGATATGTGTTGTTTGATGAAACTTAAGGTACAGATAATGAAAAAAGAAAACATTGCTAATATTTAAGGAAATCAATAAGAGATTGAAGGTAAAAGTATATGCCCTTTTAATCAGCAAGAAAAAGTTTAATATTATGTGAAAAAGTGAACCAGATTATTAAGGATTAGATAGAAGAGGGAGTATGGTGAGATGATTTATGCAGAAGAATGTAATTTTATAACAAGAAATAGCTATGAGCTGCTTAAAATAAAGTCCTAAAATAGTGATTAAAAATAGAATATAGTTACGTATAGATTGAGTGCAAAGAGGTAATGTATGAACAAGAAGTGCCAGGTATTTACGCCTGAAAATTATGTGAGAGAATTATTAGATAGTGTTGGGTATAGAGAACACTTATATGGAAAAAAAATATTAGAAAATTCCTGCGGAGATGGCAATATTCTTGTTGCAGTTGTTCAAAGGTATATAGATGATTGTGTGGTAAATGGGTTATCAAGAACACGTATCAAGAATGGGTTAGAAAGAGATATTTATGGAGTTGAAATAGATCCAGAACAATATGAAAAGTGTATTAATAATTTAAATAAAGTACTTCAAAAGAATAATATAAACAGCGTTAAATGGAAGATTTTTAATGAGGATTATTTGCGTTGGGATTATGCATTACACTTTCAGTTTATTGTAGGAAATCCTCCTTATATAACCTATAGTGAGTTAAAAAAAGATGAACAAAGGTATGTAAAGGAAAATTTTGAAACTTGTGTGAAAGGAAAATTTGACTATTGTTATGCATTTATTGAAAAAAGTATTAAATCGTTAGCTCATGATGGGAAAATGGCATACTTAATACCTAGTAGTATTTTTAAAACTGTATTTGGAAAGAAACTGAGAGACTATATAAAATCTTATCTTAAGGAAATAAGGGATTTTACACAAGATAAAATGTTTGATAATGCTTTAGTGAAATCTGCAATTATGGTGTTAGAGACAGGAAATCAAGATAAAATATTTCAATATTACAATATGGGTAATAGAGATAAGATTAGTATTCCTATTAATAGTTTAAAGGAAAAATGGTTTTTTACTACAAACAATTGGGCAGGAACAGAACGATTTGGCGATTATTTTCAAGTTGCGCATGTTGTTGCAACATTGTTAAATGAAGCATATGTCATAAAAAAAGAGAATTATCAAGATGTAGAGGGATTTTATTTGTGTAATGGAAAAAGTATAGAAAAAGAGGTAGTGCGAGAGACAGCAACACCACGAACAAAAAGATATAAGAAAGAGGAAATTATCATTTTTCCATATAGATATGAAGGTGGAAAGTTGATAAGATATACTGAGATAGAGTTTAAAAATAGATTTCCAGGAGCAAATGCATATTTGAACGATTTTAGAGAGCAATTAGAAGAGAGAGAAAGTGATCGAAATGTATTATGGTTTGAGTATGGACGTACTCAAGCTTTGGCGGGTTTGAATCGAAAGAAACTTCTCATATCAACTGTAATTACAGATAAAGTCTCAGTGTATATGTTAAAGAAAAAGTGTATTCCGTATGCAGGAATGTATATTGTTCCAAAGAAGGGAAATAAAACATATAGATTAGAAGACGCAAAAGCAATATTGGAAAGCGATGAGTTTATGAAGTATGTAGAACGAGTTGGGATACATATTAGTGGAACTTCGTTACGTATTACATCGAAGGATATAGAAGAGTTTAAGTTTTAGGAGGATATTATATGCAGTCTATGGTTTTTCAAGTAAGTGCAAAGACAGCAAGACTTATTGGTAGAGAAAACATTTCTGATGTAGATGGAGCCATAGTAGAGCTCGTAAAGAATGGATATGATGCGGATGCAGAATGTGTTTATATAAAATTTATTAATCCGTATAATGAAGTTCCTAAGACTTTTACTTTAACGGAGGTGAATAAGTATTTTAAAGATAACATGACGCTTATTACTGATAATTATGATGTTAGGAATGGAATCTATGTATTAAAGGAAAATGAGAAGGGAAAATTACAAGAGTTAGAGAAGTATATACATTCCATATCTAGAATAATTGTATTAGATAATGGTTCTGGTATGAGCAAAGAAATTTTAGAATCGGCTTGGATGAATATTGGTACGGATAATAAAGAAGTGAACATTTATAGTCCTAAAAAGAAAAGGATTAAGACAGGTGCGAAGGGAATAGGTAGATTTGCACTTGATAAGCTTTCGTCTTGTACACAAGTGTTTACAAAGTGTGAACAAGAGCAAGGATATAAGTGGGAAATAGATTGGACACAGTTTGATGATGCTAAATTATTAAATCAAGTGCATGCGAAACTTGAAGGATACGAAGAATGCTTTGAAGATATAGTGCGTAAATACTTACAGGAAGATTTTGATTTGATTAAAGGATTTAATTGGTCAACAGGTACGCTCATTTATTTAAGTCCAGTAAGAGAATTTTGGGATGAAAAGTCATATATTAAGGTAAATAACAATCTAAAAAATATTAATCCGCTTGGTAGTGTGGATCGTTTTAACATAATTGTTCGTAATGAGAAATACCCATCATTAGATTATAAATCTGAAAGTGAAGGTATATCACGTGAAAATTATGACTATTTTATAGAGGCGGAGTTTGATGGCAAGGGAAATATAAAGATAACCTTAGATAGAAATGAAATAGATGTCACAAAAAAATCAATTCAAATTGAGTATTCGCCTACAGATATTGAAACTTATGATCTAAATGAATTTTGGGATAGAGAAGCTTTTTTACGAGAACACTATGCGAGAGCTGATTTTGATGGTAAGAAGCAATTTAAATATACTTTATCAGAGATTTTGGAAAATAATGATGATATAGAGAGGTATAATGGTGTTGGTCCGTTTAGCCTAAAAATGTATTATCTAAAAAATCAGAAAAGTACAGTTGAGATTATAAAAGATTTTAAAAGCCGAAAAAGAAAAAAGTTATTGAAAGACTTTTCAGGAATTAAAATAT
This sequence comes from uncultured Lachnospiraceae bacterium, assembly GCA_947631605.1. Lineage (GTDB taxonomy): Bacteria > Bacillota > Clostridia > Lachnospirales > Lachnospiraceae > CANRMC01. Next base: position 6,799 of record CANRMC010000056.1, on the reverse strand, counting down.
ATCGAGATAGTTTTAAAGTTCGACCGTATGGTGATGAGGGACAATTTTTTGATTGGATTAATTTGAGTGGTAGGGTACAAAAAAGTCCTGCAGCCGCATCACATGAAAGTGGAAATTGGCGTGTGTCTCCAAATCAAATAATCGGCAGTGTTTCTATAGGAAGAATGAAAAATCCTAAGCTGGAGGATAATGCGAATCGTGAGGGAATGAGTTTAAATAGAGAATATGATTGTTTTATTGAAATTATTCAGGGAATCCTTGAGAAATTTGAGTATGATAGACAATATGCATTACGAGAATATGCATCATGGGAAAGAGGAAAGAGAAAGGCACATATTGATAAAGCTCAACAAATATATGAAGAAGTAATGAAGGAAAGAGAAAAAGAAAAGGAGGAACAAAAAGAACAGAAAACGCAAGAAGATGCTAATCGAAGTTCTAACAAAGAATCAACCAGATTTACAGAAGAAGATTTAAAGGATGCAATAGTAACATTAGGAAAGGAAAAAGAAAACAAAACTTCAACAGAACAATTGATGATGGTGCTTAGTGCGACAGGGGTAATGGTACAAACCTTTTCTCATGAGATTACTCGAATAGGAACAGAATTAGGAAGTCGAGGTCAACACATAAAGGAGGCAATTAATAGAATTCTTAATTTTGGGCCGTATTGTGGTGACGAAGATTTTAATCCATACTATCTGCTAGATGAGCTGAATAGTACAGATGAGTTGTTAGCTGAGTGGGTAAATCTAATAATGGATTCAGTGCAACAAGATAACTTTGAGTCGAAACAGGTGAAATTAAAAGATTTTCTGGTACATATTGCTGATATGTGGCAACCCCTTTTGAATAGGAAATTTATTACAATACAGCCTATTGAAGTTGAGGGTGATTTTGTAATAAGTTTACCAGAGATAGATTTACACTTGATTTTGAATAACTTTATCCTGAATTCTGCATACTATTTAGAGGAAGCTGACGGAGAGAGATTGATTAATTTCTATGTATATGAGGATGAAAAACGAATACATTTAGAAATGAAAAATAATGGTCCGGAGTTAGATGAACGTTATATGCAGAATCCAGATGAAACACTAAATGCAAGAGAAAGTAGTAAAGATGGAGGAACTGGACTTGGATTATGGATTGCGCGTGAGGCGACAATTCGAAATGGTGGTGAATTGCATGTTATTCCGATTAAGGGTGGATATATGTTAAAAGCATCATGGACAAAATAAAAGGAGGGAGTCTATGTATACCATTGGATTAATAGATGATGAAGAAAGTCAATTAAGGACTATTAGAAGGACCATAAAAATAAATGCAAGAGACGAAGAAAAGTACGATTTTAAAGCATATTTAATATCAGATAATGCAACAGATTTTGTTGAAAAGGTATTTGAGGAAGTAATTAATGATATAAGAGAATTAAAATTATCATCATTAATAGTTGACTATAAAATAATTGTTAAAACATCCAAAATCAAAGGAACGGATATATTTAAAAAAATAAAAGAAGAAGTTCCTAAATTTCCTGTAATTATTTTGACAGAAGTTGTAGAAGAAAGTACAGAACCAGATTTTGTTGATGCAGATAAAGTTTATAAGAAAAAAGATTTTTACAAAATTGAAAGTGAATACTCTAAGGAAAAAGTATACAATATATTTGATAGTATGAGAAAATATATTGCTCAAAGGGATAAACTGCAATTGACAATAGATGATTTAAAGCAAAAATTATCAAAAGGTAGTTTGGATCGCGAAGTAATTGGAAACATATTGGCATTAGAAAGTCAGTTAGACGATTTTGTACCTACTGACCAGTCGCAAATTGATAAAGTTTTTGATGAAAAAAAGGCTAAAGAAATAGTTGCACTTATAGAAAAAGCAAACGAGTTGTTGGAGTAACAATTATGAAGAGAATTTTTCGAGATTATAAAATTACAAGAACATGCACAAAAAAGTTTAGTGATTATCATTCATATCTTAGATTTTTAAGAGAAGATTTTAATCATCGGTGTGCATATTGTAATTTGCTAGATACTCAGATTACAACACCATATGAAGTGGACCATTTTATTCCAGAGGATGTATTTAAGGGTTCATGGCCTGAATTAAAAACCCTGTATGGAAATTTAGTATATTCTTGTAAAAAATGTAACGGTGCTAAAAGTAATCAGTATGAGGGGGATATTAGTAAAAGGGAAATAAAGAATGATTTATTTTATGAACCAGAAAAAACGGATTATGGAACTGTTTTCTATCGTGGTGATGATGGTGGAATTCAATCTGATGATGAAAAAGGTCGAGATATGATTTCAAAATTGAAATTGTATCGACCAATACATAATCTCGCATGGATATGCGAAATTACTAAAAGTACATTGGACAAGCTTTCTGCACAGATAGATGTTATAGGAAAAGGTAGTGCTAAAAGAAAAAAACTTCAAGAAGCAAAAGAACAATTGCAAGATTATTATGAAGATTGTATGGCAGTTTTTCTTGCAAATTATAATAACAGCAAATTTTCTCTCTAGATTTTGTAATAATGTATGATGAACAATATTGGGGAGCGGTTTATACTATCATCGATAAGTAAGCGGGGCCGTTGCACTAAGTGATTAGTGTACAGCCCCTTTTCTGTGCAAAAATAACTGCCAGACATAATAGTCTAAATCATAGGAGGCTTATTATTATGGCAAGAGAAAGAAAACCAGTACACAAAGTAGTTATGACAGATAATGTATAATTAATTTCGTTAATTCAATTTAATTAAGATATACATTGCCTACAGACGTTTGGTAGAATTAAGTCACTACAACAAATCTATCAAAGAAGGCTATAAAACTATGTCTAATAAGATTATATAACTAAATGAGGACTGAATAAAGCGGCATATGATAGATATTGTCCATAGCAGTGTAGAGAAGTCTCTCAATGCACTGTTTGTTAAGGAATTCGAACTGGTCAATGCCCCAAAAATGAATTTCCCAACGACCATCAGGGTTACTGCTCCAGTCATTATAAACGAAACTTTCGACAACTTCCGGTGAACTGAAACTGTGGGTTCCAAAACTGAGGAGGGGGCTTCCTTTGGAACTGCCATTATAGAACGATACCGCTGCTGGGAATCTTCTGTGGAAGGAACCCTGATGGACTATCTCAAACACAATTGGAGTGGTGGGATTCAGAATGACTCTATCCTCGTGGCGATTCATCGGTGACAAAAACCTTGGGCTGCTGGAGACTGTACCAGAGATATTTCCGGAAGGTTTCTGCCAGCGCTGCACGGGAAAAACCAAGCAGATGGTTGCAAAACTGCAGGATGGCATAGAGGAAACTCTTACATACATGGATATCCCCCAACACAGGACACAAATTAGAACAAACAATACAATTGAACAATTGAACAGAGAGAGTAAGCGGCGTATCAAAGCTATCAGAGTTTTCCTAGACGGACAGAGTGCCCTGATGTTCGTATGTGCCAGACTGCGATATGTAGCCAGAATATTAGACGATAAATGAACCTGGATTACTTGAATCATATGGAATATGATCAGCAGTCTGATATAATAGCTGACTGACTACCGGTAGTTTGATAGAGAGTATACCATTTAAGAGGTATGCTATTTTAATTTTGAGTAGAATTTTGATGAAAAACCGACTATATTATTATATAATAATATAAAAAAAGATAGTTTAATTTTAAAGAGAATTTTATGATTAAGAGAAACTATTTTTAAAGAATAAATTACTTTGTGTGGAGACAATTGCATAGAAGACCAAGGTATAATGTCTACAGTATTGCAGAATTGAGAAAAGTTGAGGAATTATAAGATAGCGTGGTTTCTAATGAGGAGATTGACTGTGAGAAATGTTCTTCGTATAAAACTTGTACATATGGATTGGTTGATTAAACAGAGAAGCATGGTGTTGAAAAATTAAATTAATGTAAAGATTTTTCGTACAATAAGATTATGGATATGTTGGAATGTTCAAGGAAGTATCAGGAAAAGTGTAAAATATTGTGTTCTGAAGAAAAATATGTTGCATTAGAGGGAGTGTTTTTTGATAAAAATAATCTTAAGAAATATGCTTTAATCTAAAAAGAAAGATACGGAGGAAAAAGTTATGGGTGTACTACTTGAATTAATAATAAAATTGGTTTCATTAATAGTGGTGATGATTTTTTTGGTAGGATTATTATTTGTTATACTAATTTCGGTAGTATATATAGCGGGGTATGTTTATGATAGTATATTTGGTAATTCCTTTATAAGTCTGGGTAATTTTATAGGTAGAAAATATCCCAAAATCAAGAATAGTCCATTTATTGTGAAAGCGTGGAAAAAAATACAACCAAAAGATTTGTATTTACGATATGAAACTCCACTATTTACATATTGTTTTTCGTATACAGCAATTTCGTTGTTGGCATTAATGCTACCGTTTGACAATGATATGAGTATTATTGTAGCTTCAGTTTTATATTTATTGTTCTATTTTGCAGGGATGGCTAGAAAATGTGGAAGTAATGAACAATATTATAACAAAGTCTTAGATGATAATATAGAATTTCTTAAATTGTCTTTTTTACCATTAGGATTTATTATTACTGTGATGGGATTCTTTTTTACTATTACGGGGTTGAAAGTGCAAGAGTTTCATTTGAATTTTAAAATAATAGTTAATACATACAACAGTTTAATGAATAACAATGATGAGACGAATATTTTAATGCTGCTTCTAAAAATGATTGCATCAGTAGGACCTATATTTGTTTTGTTTTACATTATAAGTTTACCGGTTCAAGTGATTTCTTATTTTGTGGTTTCGATTATCAATTATTATAGAAAATATAAAGCGGGATACATAGGACTATTTAAGAAATACCTTGGTATTGTAATTTGGTTATTTAAAGGTATATGGTAGGTGGATTGTTTCGCTGCTGGGATATCTGGGAATCGTCTTTGTCATGTTCAGCGGCGCCAGACGGCTGGAAGTCCGGCAGAACAAGAATTACGGGACCGATCCGGAGTATCAGAAGTATGTGAAAACCGTACCGATCCTGATACCGTTTGTGCCACTATATAGTGTGGAAAAATATAAGTTTCTGGTTCTGTAATACATGACATCTGAAGAATAGAAAAGACATCTGTAACTATGATATGCGTCCGGGATTCTGGGTACATATCAGTTATAGATGTCTTTTTTTGTGAGTGAAAATGCAGCTTACCATCCCACAGGCGCAACTTACCGTTTTTCTATTGAGATATTGCGATATTCCCTGTATGATAGCTTCAAACAGAAGGAGGAACGCAAAATGCAAGCGATCAAGGCGGAAAATTTAACAAAATATTATGATAGATCGGCAGCCGTCGATCATATTTCATTTGAAGTTGAAAAAGGTTCCATGCTTGGATTTCTGGGTGTGAACGGCGCGGGAAAAACAACGGCGATTAATATGCTGTCTACCCTTATTGCGCCGGATGAAGGTACGGCTGAAATCTGCGGAATGAAACTTGGAAAGGAAAATGAAAAGATCCGCAGGAAGATCGGGATCGTATATCAGCAGAATTATCTGGATGATATTCTGACAGTACGTGAAAATCTGATGTGCAGAGGAATCATTCATGGAGCAGACAAAAAAGAAGCAGTGAAACAATGCGAGAAACTGACGGAAATCCTGAAGCTGGAGGATATTTTAAATAAAAGATACAAACTGCTTTCCGGCGGACAGAAACGGCGGAGTGAGATTGCTGCGGCGCTGATGCATACGCCGGAAATCTTATTTTTAGACGAGCCGACAACCGGTCTTGATCCGGCAACCCGTCAGGATGTCTGGGAAATTGTGAAAAGCCTGCGGGAAAATGAAAACATGACAGTATTTCTGACAACCCATTATATGGAGGAAGCGGCAGCCGCCGATAATATAATCATTTTGGATAAAGGGAATATCATCGCTTCCGGCACTCCGTTTTACTTAAAAGAAACATATGCGAAGGATAAACTGAAGATGTTTTATAAAAATGGTGAGATCAAAGAGGTCATGCTGGAAAATACGCTTGCCGCACTGGAAATTGCAGGGAGAGAAAAAGAAAAACTGCAGGGATTTGAAGTGATTCAGGGAAATATGGATGACGTATTTTTAAATGCGGTCGGGAAGACGTTATAGGAGGCAGGAGAAAATGACAAAATTTGTGGAACTTACAAAACGTAATATGAAAATCTATTTTCGGGATTGGGGAGCGATCTTTTTTTCGCTTCTCAGTATGCTGATCGTAATCCTGCTTATGGTTTTCTTTCTGGGGGACATGAGCATAAAAAACGTAACGGATCTGCTTTCTTCTTTTCCGGGACGGGATGCGGCTGTTGATAAAAATAATGCGGAACTGCTTGTTTTCGCATGGACCTGTGCGGGTATTCTTTCCATAAATGCTGTGACGGTTACACTGGCGGCATATTCGGGAATGATCAAAGACCGGATAAGTGGGAGACTGAATGCAATCTACACGTCCTCAACGGGACAGTTTACGATCGTAGCGTCTTATGTCGCGTCAGCATGGGTAACTTCGGTTCTGGTCTGTATACTTACGCTTGTGATCGTGGAAGTGATCGGCGTCTCAAAGGGAATGACGTGGTTTTCGGTTTCGGATCATTTCGTTCTGCTCGGTATGATCATGGTAAATTCCTTTACTTATGCGGCGTTCATGTATTTATTATCGCATATCGCCAAGAGCGAGGGCGCGTGGACCGGCGTAGGAACCGTGGTCGGTACGCTTGTGGGATTTTTCGG
>CANRMC010000055.1 GCA_947631605.1 uncultured Lachnospiraceae bacterium | reverse complement strand
TTGGTTCGGAATAGTGTAGTGCTGGCGGTCTATCTATTGTTTTCGGTTGCTTGCTTCTTTACCGTACATGAGCATTATACTTGGTATTGTAACCGGGATTATTTTCCGGTCTCAGATCATTCGGGTACATAGTATCTGAAAAAATATCTGTCTGAAGATTATTGCAGATCCGAAAAACATTCTCGAAATCAGATATATTATAAATCTTCATACCGGAATGTGCGGAGTCGTCGTCATGTGAATGTGCACTTGCGTGCCCGCAGACAAACTGTATGTCCCCCACGCCGAAGATCCTGTCAAAAATCCCCTGATGAATATTGATATGTCCGATATCCACCCAAGGCTTCATCTCATAGTTGAATGTAAAAACTCCGCCGCTTACATAAAGTCCGCCTGTGGTTATCAGAAATCTTGTATTTTTCCACCGAAGGACTGACGTAATAACGCCAAACAGATAGATCCACACCGGCATCATATGGATCAATAGAAAGCCCAATATAAAAGTTCTCAACCGACCATCACCTGTGGCACTAAAAATTTCTTTCATCATACCTAAGTCAAAGGCAGCCCAGATTAACGCAAACACAAGGAGCGGATTGAAAATACTTTCCAAAACGGTAGTCTTTACTTCCGGCCGTCCCTCCCATAATATTTCCTCATTTTGCTTAATGAGTGTTTTCATATCTAACATATGTAATACCTCCCGTTTTTCTTCGTTTTTTGCTAATTCTCCATATATTTATTATATATCTATCGGGGAGTGCTTGACAATCTCTTTTTATTACCAAAGCAATACAGAAATATAAAATATGACAAGAACCTATGGATACGCATCCGTTTTCATTGTTCCATTATTCGTTTTTAATGCCTCCATTCATTCAATCCTTTCTTGCGAGTTACACGCATATCCCTTATAATATTGAGAGGACTTTTTATGTCCTGTCCTCTGCTTCCGTTTTCAGCAACCGTATTCTTTTCTTATCCGTACCACATAAGCTATCCCCCATCGTGTAATAGTTTTTCCAACATATCAAGAAAAAAGAAAAAGGAGACAAAAGAAATGATTGAAAACAGAAATGTAAATATCATAACCGATGCCGACGGTAAGAAACTGGTACTAATCAACGATATACGTTTCAAGGCAAAAGCACGGGATGATTGGAACATTGTAGAAGAATACCTGAAAGAGTATATAGGGAAGTTTTACGAGATTGAGGAAACATCTGACAAAATATACATTTCGTCAGATTTTCCCGATGAATATGCCAGCTCAGAAAGCCGTATCGCTTTGAAAGGCGCTGTTGCAAAAGCTAAGGCAAATGCGGCACAGGCACTCCCAGAGCTTATAAGGATAGCAACTAATCCGAAGCATGAGGAAAATCGAAAAGCTAAGCATAAGGCCGATGCAGCGTATGGATGGTACAGGTATGAGATCCGGTTTGCGCTGCCAGTATATGATGATAAAACCGGGAACATAGCCAGATATAATGTTTATTCGGCAAGTATGCTGGTTCGTCATGCGAATGATGACAGAAAATATCTTTATGACATATTGGCAATAAAAAAAGAAACGAGCAGCCCGCTTGAGTGAAAACACTGTACGGTAAAAACCCATTTCTTATTACCAATCATAAGCCTTTTTCCCCCTATTGTCAATCCCTGATTTTAATTTTCCAGTAGAAGATTTCCATATACAGCCACCCTCCTTTGAGTTAAATTTCTTTCTCCATATAAATACAGGTAAATACCTCGCCATAGAGCACCCGGTTTACATCTTTCTTATAACCCAGTTTCTCATAGAAACCGACTGCTTCTATCCGGCTTTCTACAACAGCGGTCCGGAATCCCAGTTCTGCCAGCCACTTTTCAGCCTCTTCGATCACCTTCCTGCCCAAACCCTGTTCCCGATATTCCGGCAATACCACAACTCTGCCGATTTCCGCATGTTCTTCATCGAGAGCAAAAAATCTACAGGTAGCAACCGGAAACTCTTCGTCCAGCAGCACAATGTATTTTGTCTCCGGCGAATCGTGCTCGTCAAATTCCTGCCGGAGCGTGATATGATGCTTCTTTGCCATCGCCTGTATCCTTACATAATAGGCACCGGCCTGCTGCCATAATTCTTCTGCTCTGACTACCTTTATCATCTGTAAACCTCCTACTTATTCCCACGTAATTGCTGCAACCGGACAGGAATCGATTGCGGTCTGCACAGCCGCCTCATTCTGCTCATTCGCTTCCTGACAGGCCTCTGCCTTTCCCGCATCATTCATTTGAAATACCTCTCCCACCATTGCTACACATAAGCCGCAGGAAATACAGGTATCCTGATCTACAAATGCTTTCATAATCTGCCTCCTATACTTAAAATACAACTACCAGCAGCATTTTAAACTGTTGTTTCTCCTTCTCTATCTCGCGAGCAATCCCGCGATTTCTTCTTTATCCGGCATGGAGCGGATCGCTCCCTTCTTTGTTGTAACCAGCGAAGCCGCCGCATTTGCAAAGGTAAGCATTTCCTTCAGGTTCTCCTGCGAAAGAGCGTCCAGTCCATGCTCTAAAATATAATTCAGGACACAGCCGCAAAATGTATCGCCTGCCCCTGTCGTATCCACAACTTTCTGCTCAAATCCGGCAGCTTCTACCCGAAGGTCTTTATAATATGCCCGGCTTCCGTCCTTCCCCAGTGTAAGGCAGATAAGCGGGATATTAAATTCTGCCCGCAGCTTTGCGATTCCTGTATCATAATCTTTTTCTCCGGTCAGAAACTGTATTTCATTGTCCGAAATCTTTAAAATATCACAATAAGAAATCGCCTTTCTCATCTGTTCTTTTGCAAGAGTCAGGGAATCCCAGAGAGATTCTCTTAAATTCGGATCCAGAGAAATCACCGCGCCCGCTTTTTTCGCAGCCTCTACTGCTTTTACAGTTGCCTTTCTGATTCCTTCATGCGTCATAGAAAGTGTTCCAAAATGAAAGATACGGGAATCCGTCACCATATCTTCGGTAATTTCTTCTTCCGTAAGCATCATATCCGCTCCCGGCTTCCGATAGAAAGAAAAAGAACGGTCCCCATCCGGCGCGGTATGCACAAAGGCAAGCGTCGTCGGAATTTCGGAATCCTCCAACAGATAATTGCTGTAAATTCCGACTTCCTCTATCGTTTTCCGAAGCTGTTTTCCGAACTGTTCATTTCCTACTTTTCCGATAAAAGCGGTCTTTTTCCCCAGCTTCTGTAACATGGAAAGCACATTACAAGGCGCGCCGCCGGGATTTGCCTCATACATAGGATTCCCCTGTATGCTATTTCCATTCATAGTAAAATCAACCAGCAATTCTCCGATTGCCGTCACATCAAACTGCTTCATGCTGCCTCCTATTCCGCATATCCCTGCTCTACGGCTTTTGCAATGGAAATATCCGCCGGAAGGTAAGGGATCAAAGTCGCCTGAAAAGCGTGGTAGAGATCCGATTTTCCCGGCCAGACAGTTCCGATCAGATGGTTACTTTGGTCCAACTGGTGGAACCATGAACCGTTTTTATGATCCAGAACCTTCCGATCCAGATATTCCATAAATTCCGCATAATCTTCTGCATATTCTTCTTTTTCCGTCACCCGATACAAAACAGACGACGTATTAACGGCCTCCGCCAAGGTCCAGTGCATTCTGTCATGCACCACCGGTTCGCCGTTCCAATCCGTTGTATATACAATGCCCGGCGCTCCATCCGCCTGCCATGCGTCAAAAACTGCCCGTTGATATAACTGCTCTGCCGCGTCCAGATAAGGCGCCGCCTCGTCTGACTCACCGTAAGTAGAAAGCGCCCACTGGGTGATCAGCCTTGCCCATTCTATGCCATGCCCCGGTGTTGCGCCATACGGCTTAAACGGATCGGCAGGGTTTTCTTTGTTGCAGTCCAGATCGGCTTTCCAGTCCTTCGTAAAATGTTCCGGAATCCTCCAGTCATTTTCCGACGCCCAGCCAATGACATGGTCGATAATACGTCCTGCCCGCACCCGATACGTTTCATTTCCCGCTGCGTCCGCCACAGCAAGAAATGCTTCCACCGAATGCATATTTGCATTTAATCCCCGATAATCACTGAGCACTGTAAATTCCGTATTCCATGTGTCACATGCAAGCCCTTCTTCTTCATTCCAGAATCGAAGGTCATACAGTGCAAGCGCTTCATCCAGCAGTTCTTTTGCATGGGGACGTTTTGCAAGAAGGGCGGAGGAAGCAGCCAGGATCACAAATGCATGGGCATAGCACTGTTTATCCGGAAGGATACCCTGCTCTGCGGTGACACCGGAATACCAGCCTCCGTTTTTCTTATCGGACAATTCTCCCAGAAGTCCTTTCAGGGCAGAATCTGCCAGTTCCCCGCAGCCTTCCACGGAAAGCAGACAACCAATGCTGTAAACGTGTGCCATACGGCTTGTGATCCACGTTTCCCGCGGCCGCTCCTTCCAAGGAGCGCCGTCATCTCCCAGATAATAGGAAGCCCCCGTTTCAGACGGAAACTGCCGTCCGAAAGCAAGCAGGTTTTCCCGCATTTCTTTTAAAAATTTCTGATTTTCCAACGTATCGATCCTATATTTTTCATTCATAAAAAAACCTCTCTATCTGTATGATCAGACATTCAATGAATATCATAAACACTGCGTAGTCTCAAATGGTCTGCGGCGCCGCTTAAAATTTCCACCGTCTTTACGCCGCCGTTCATATCAAAATAGTTATCGGACAAAACCAGATTTTCATCCTCATTTTGTATCTCTACGCTCTTTGCATAACTTCCCGCTATAACTGTAATGTATTTCCCGTTTACGGAAGCGGTAAGAGCCGGATCTTCATACCGGAAATACTTTGGATACGAGAAGATCACAGTCCCCTCGGAAACCGGTTCATCCCCTTTATAAGCCTGATAACTCACATATTGTCTGTAAATATCAATATCCGGGAGATCCTTTTTCTCCAGCCATACGCTGGTGAGCGCCGGCACCAAAAGCTCTGTTTCTCCGTGTTCCAGAATATCAGCGGAAGCCTCCCGCACCTGCCAACGGACCGTAATCTTCTCGTCCTCTAACGTCTCGTTCGTCACATTCAGCCGGATAGATTTCGGAAATTCAAACGGAAGCCGCACCAATTCCTGTCCGCTTCCCATCATTCCCTCTTCTTCACAGGAAATGAGGATCGGCGCGAAGAAACGCCTTGCATAGTAGTGCAGGGCTTTCAGACGGTGGCAGTAATCGATACTGGACCATGACGCCACAGGCCAGCAGTCATTTAACTGCCAGTACACGGTACCCATGCACCGGTCTTCGTTCCGATTTCTGCGGAAATGCTCTGCACCGTAACGGATCGCATCCGCCTGTAAAAGCTGGGAGGCATAGATCAGCGTTTCAAAATCCGTAGGATACTGATACATCTGCTGCATATAATTCATGATCTTCCCATTGGCGGAACCGTTTCTCTGGTGCCGCTCCATGATATAGGAAAAAATATTCATATCCCGTTCATCATCCGTAAAAGTTTCCACCGTCTTCTTTGCCGGAAAGGACTGGAAACCAAATTCAGACAGATACCGGAAATGAAACTTCCGATATTCGGAAAAAGGTTTATTCCCGTGCCAGACTTCCCAATAATGAACGTCGCCCCGGTTCTCATCCCTCGGATCATCAAAAGAGCCTCCGGAAGAAGGACTTGCCGGCCAGTAAAATACCTGCGGAGCGTAAGTCTGCATCATTTCCGGCAGGATCTTCTCATACATCGTGAGATAGTCCTGCACTTCGCTTTCCTTGGTAACCCAGCAGCGTTCCGATACGAACTGCTCCATTTCATTATTCCCGCACATTAACCCCAGAGAAGCATGATGACGGAGTCTCTTAATATTATCCTTAAATTCTGCGCGGATATTCTTTTCAAATTCTTCAGTAAGGTCATAAACGGCGCATGCAAACATAAAATCCTGCCAAACCACAAGTCCCAATTCATCGCATATGTCGTAAAACCAGTCGTCCGGATAATAGCCGCCGCCCCACACGCGGATAGAATTAAAGTTGGCAAAGACCGCCTTCTCCAGCAGAGCTCTGGTGGTTTCCTCCGTCACCCGTCCAAGCAGATGATCCTCCGGAATATAATCCGCACCCATGGAAAAAATATTCACGCCGTTCACACAGACGGCAAACCGTTCGCCCCATTTGTCTTTTGTCCGATCCATGGTGATCGTCCGAAGCCCGATCCGTTTTTCCCATGTATCAAGAAGCGTTCCGTCCTGCTTCTTTAAGGCGACTGTTACTCGGTAGAGATTCTGTTTACCATACCCGTTCGGCCACCATAGCGCCGGATCCTCAATCACGATTTCTTCCTCACAGGTATTTGCCCGATATGATTTTCCGTCCGGTGCCAGAATTGAGACTTCCGTCCGTAAATCCTCTGTTCGGGAAGCGCCGTCTGCTGCCCGGTCAATTTCCGGACATACCTTCAAACGGACAATTCCGTTTTCATGGTACTGGAAGATCTGTACGCTGTCGAGCCTTGCCGTATCAATCCCCAGCAGATACACCGGCCGCCAGATACCCGCGTCCGGAAGATGCGCGCCCCAGTCCCAGCCGAACATGCAGTGTGCCTTCCGTATATGCACAAATCCGTTCATCGCATCTTCGGTTCCCAAAGTCGGCGCCTTTTGAAAAGCCTCCGCAATGAATTTCGTAGGCGAATGGAAACGGATGCACAACTTATTTCCGTTTTCTTTCAGAATATCCTTCACAGAATACTCCCATATACGGTGCATATTATCGGCGTGTCCAAGTTCCACGTCATTCAGGAAAATGTCCGCGATCGTATCCAGTCCTTCAAACCGGAGCAGTACCGCATCCGACGAAAGCAAAGAGCCGGAACAGTCAAAAACCGTCTGGTATTCATAATCCTCGTCCATCAGGGCAAGCGCCTTAATTTCATTATCCTTCCAGAACGGATCTTCCATTTTTCCTGCCTGAAGCAGGTCGCCGTAGACAGAGCCCGGCACTGCTGCCGGAATCCGCCAGTCTGCGCCAATCTGCATCATACTCCAGTTATCATGCAATGCCACAGTTATCATCGTATCATCTTCTCCTCCAGGATCAGCGTCCAAAAACATTCGGTTACTTTCGTCCTCAATATAGCACGCCTCACTCGGAAGTACAATCATTTATCTGAAATAATTTTACCGCACGATAAACTGAATAATTAAAATCTTTTGTCTTCATATTATTATATTTTTTCTCTGCCACTCTTTGATATTCGGACATCCATAACGGCATATCATCTTCCTCTTTTATACCATGCTCCTCCAGATACTCAAAGATAGCCGGAACCGCATCCAGTGAAGTCTCGTCTCCTCTGGCGATCTCATAACCCCCAAAAAGGACGGCATCATAATGTTCCAGATTGTATTTTGCGATCCAGTAATCCGGTTTTGAAAGAGAAAATGTAAGAAATCCCACCAAAAATACAGCAGCAGAATAAACAAGAAGCGGGAAACGCCTCCGGTTCAGCCAAAGGATAACCCCCAGCATAATAAGCAGAATGATAACAAGCGAAAGAACCACTTTGAAGCGGAGCCGCGTCATTCCATATGCAGTAATATACATATACATTTTCAAAGCGGAAGAAACGATCATGATGATCGTACAGAAACTTATGATATTCAGAACGATCCGCAGCGCCTTATTTTCTTCAAAATACAGTTTTCCGATGATGACAAAAAAGATATTCAGAACGCAGACAAATAAAAGACTGAAAAATCCCTCTCTGGCATAACCGGCATAGGTATATCCCTCCGGCAGCGAAAGTTTCTTCAGGATCAATCCGCCGATCTGGATCCCCGAAAATAAAAGATACGGAAGCGCAAGCAGTGAATATGCTGTAACCGCCGTCACAGCATTCATAACATTCCGCTCCTTATATTTCTTCTTGATCGCCCGTTTGGAAATCCCCACCAGAAAAAGATACAGATAAATACTGAGGAGGATCGTAAGAATGATAATTTCTGCGCACTTTTCCGATATATGTATTTCCGGGATCATTTCTATCACATGACGGAAGATCGCATCCGAACTGCTGAGAAGAAGGATCATGACAAAGACCACAGGTATACCGAACAGAAGACCTAATCCAATATTTTTTATCACTTTCCGTCTTTCATTCGTCATATTCCGTCCAAAAAAGTTTAATACTTTGTCAGCAGCCTCCAGAAATACCTCGCCCAGATATTTCACACAGCCGACAGATGCCTGAAACAGAGCCGTCACATAAGTTCCGATGCCCCAATCCGAACAGTCGCAGGATACTGTCAGCATCCAGAGAAGGATCAGAAGAGCAAATACAAACGTGTTATAAAAATGAATTTCAGAGCTGTCAGAGGTAAATTGTGAAAATCCCAGAAGTATCAGGGAGACGGCAAAAATATACTGGATTTTCCTGCCGGTAAACCCAAGAATTTTCGTCACAAGGAAAAAATAGACTGCGGTAGCCAGAGTAAAAAGAAGAAACATCACTCCCGTATCGCTGTCATAAAGCCCCCATGCATAAAAAAGAGCATACAAAAAAGTGATAAGAAGCACGATCGGCGTTTTCCGCCGAAGATTTTTCCGCTCCTCTGTCACTTCCTGCATGTCGGTACTGTTGCTATTATTCATTGATAACATAATAAACACTCCTCTATAATGATTTTTTCTCATTATAAAAGAATATTTGTTGTATGTCAATATATTTTTATCGAATTACGATAAATTATCTGGACGCCATTCTAAAATATCACCCGGCTGACAGTCCAGCGCCCTGCAGATTTTATCAAGGGTATCCATTTTTACCGCCTTTGCCTTTCCATTTTTCAGAATGGAAATATTCGCCATGGTAATCCCAACCCGCTCGGAAAGTTCCGTAACGCTCATTTTCCGTTTTGCCAACATAACATCTATATTAATTACGATCATAACTCCACCTCAACGCCCGCTAAATAGTAAGCTCGTTTTCTTTCTTCATATCCGCCGCCTTACTAACCAGTCTGGACAATGTCAGCGCTATCAGACTGATGGCAATCCCGACAAAAACAACTACAAGAAGCAGAACAGCCTCCGCAAGGTAGTTCATATGAAGGAATAATAAAACCAGATTTCCGATAAATACATATATAGAGTCAGCCAGCGCAAGGATCGCAATATACTTTAACCGGACAGCGTTGCCGTCTGAAAAAGAATTATCCATGCTGATCTCCGAACAGATCTTCCAGCACAAGATCAGGGCGAGAAAACAGGGAACCGCCGCGATCCAAAGAAAAACAGCCCATGGAAGAAAAATGTTTCTTCCTGTCTCGTCCACGAAATAACCGAACTTTCCTGCAAACGGAATTACAACAAAACAGACCGCCAATCCGATCAAAGCGGTAATTACGGTAACGGCTTTTAAAATTTTTGATAAACTGTTATGGCTCATAGAAACCTCCGGCAACTTTTGGAATTTACATATATCATAAGAACAATTCATATAAATGTCAATATTTTTTTATCGTATCACAATAAATTATTCTTTTTCCGTCTCCGGAACCGAAACGACCGCCTTAAACATATCCCCCTCTGTTTCTATATAAAAATTTCCATTCATATTCCGGAGCAGATTTGATACAATGGCAAGTCCGATACCATGTCCTTCCGTAGTACGCGCCTTGTCTCCCCGCACAAAACGCTCTACGATTTCGTCCGGCGAAAAATCCATCTCATAAGAAGAAATATTCTTGACCGTAAGCAATACATTTCCGTCTTTTTTAGAAGTCTCTACAAAAACCCTCGTATTGGAAAGCGTGTATTTAAGCGTATTCTCAAGCAGGTTCTGCACCACCCGGTACATCTTCGTATCATCTCCCATAAAATACAGAGGCTCCGGATGCAGTCGTTTCACATAACCAAAATCTTTTTCGGAAATAACGTCCTCCATGTCCGTCATGATCTGCTCTACCAACGTATTCATATTCAAAACCTGCATATTCAGTTGCTCGGAATTGCTGGCAGCTTTGGACAGTTCGAAAATGTCCTTTATCATCGTCGATAACTGTTCCTGCTTTTGGGATATGGTATCTACATATTCTTTCATTTTCGGCGTCAGGTCTTCCTTCTTCATAAGATCTGTATAACCGATCATGGAAGTAAGAGGCGTTTTTAAATCGTGCGATACATTTGTAATAAGCTCCACTTTCATATGCTCCGCCTGCACCTGTTTTTCCACACTCCGCTGTATGGTATCCTGAATCTGTGCCAGCTCCTGCGCCGCATTATATAACAGGGAGTCTTCTGGAATTTTTTCCCCCTCCGTATCCGGCAGATCGTGACTCATGGCATGAATTTCAGAAAGCAGAAATCCCACGTCCCGTAACGTGTGATTCTGTAAGAAAAAAATGAAATGAAAGATCAGAAGCAGAACCAGAGAAATTCCTGCAATGATATGAAACATGCCCCGGTATTTCAAAAAGACGCTTCCAAAGATCAGCATAAGGATCGAAAATGCTGCCAGCCCTGCCGCTGTATAAATATACCAGCGATCGCTCCGTACTATCGTTTTTTCCAGATCACTTCTTTTCAGACATTCGTTCCGGTACCACTTTCTGATCTTACTTATCAAAGATGTTTTCAGAAATTCTTTCCTGCGTTTTTTTCTCATAAGAAAAAACGCCGCAAGAAAAAGCCCTATATTCAGAAAGAGGAACAGAAACAGCATCCGCAGATAGCCTTTTTCCACATGATACGAAAACAGATAATCGTTCAGCGGACGACTGAAGATACTGCAAAGGACAGCCACAAGACAAGCTGCAAAAACGAGAATTTCAATCTCCGGATACCAGCTGTCAAAAAAATAACTCTTTTTTGCCGTAAAAACATCATGCTTTTTCAGATACTTATAAGTAAAATTGCCAAGCACAGCGGTAATAAAAACGCCCGCCACAATAAGCCAGACAGATAACGTCGTATACGGGTACGCAAGTACGTCTGTATTTCCTCTTTCGATGATGTAATCCTCATCTATGTAAACCGTATCTCCTGAACCGTAGGCTCCATGCCAGTTAACCAGATAAAATTTCGTATTTGGATATGTCCTTCCTGCCACATATAAAGACAGCGCCATACAAAAATATGTCAGAAGTAAGATCCAGAATACACATAGAAGAACTCCCTTATGTTTTTCATTCATATTTTTCAACTTTATAGCCAATTCCCCACACCACCTTTAGATATTTAGGATTTTTTGTGTCGATCTCGATCTTCTCGCGGATCCTGCGGATATGCACCATGACTGTATTTTCTACGGAAAATGCTTCTTCGCCCCAGCAATGGTTATAGATTTCTTCTGCCGAAAAAACAGTTCCCATGTTCTCCATCAATAATTCCATGATCCGGTACTCAGTCGCTGTCAGACGGACAAGCGAACCGTCCACAGACATTTCTTTCGTCTTACGATTTAGTATCAGACCGCCGGTCTGTAAGATACCGTCTGCCGGAGCCGCCGAAGCTCCAAGGGAAAAATACCGCCTGAGCTGGGATTTTACACGCGCCATGAGTTCAGCCGTATTGTAAGGCTTTGTCACATAATCATCCGCCCCGACGGAAAGTCCGATCACCTTATCGTTTTCCTCCGTCTTTGCTGACAGCATGATTACAGGAATATTATGCCTGCTCCTCAATCTCTGCAAGGTTGAAAGCCCGTCCAGGCGAGGCATCATTATATCTAATATCAACAGATGGATTTCATTTTCCTCCAGAATCTTCAGCGCTTCCATTCCGTCATACGCCCGTAATACTTCATACCCCTCCAACTCCAGAAGTCTGGAAAGAGAATCTACGATTTCCCGGTCATCATCTGCAACTAAAATATGATAGTGCTCCATAAGGTCTTCCTCCGTATTTGAATTACTTCTATCATAACCGATAAATCTGACAATTCCCATCCTGTAATTCTGACATTTTTCTTACAATTCTATACTTCCATATAAAAAGCAGACATCACAGGACGTTATTCTCGTCTTATCATGTCTGCCGTATTTATCATCTATTTGGCTTTGCTTTCTCCCGCCAGACGGTTGATCTGGGTTGCGATATATCCCGCTCCGTAGCCATTGTCGATATTCACCACGGATACCCCGTTTGCACAGGAATTGATCATCGTAAGAAGCGCAGAGAGTCCGTTCATACTCGCACCATAACCCACAGAAGTCGGTACTGCAATGACCGGCCGCGAAACGAGGCCTCCGATAACGCTGGCAAGCGCGCCCTCCATTCCTGCTACCGCGATCACACAGTTTGCTTCCTGAATGACATCCAGGCGGGAAAGCAGGCGATGAATACCGCTTACACCCACGTCAAAAATACGTTCCACCTTTGAGCCAAAGAATTCCGCAGTCTGGGCAGCTTCCTCCGCTACCGGAATATCCGCCGTTCCCGCCGTACAGACTGCTATCTTTCCCTCCCGTTTTCCGGACGGTTTCTCAACCTTCAGAATATGGGAAATGGGATCATAAACCACCTCCGGGATCACCGCTTTCACAAGCTGATACTGGTTTTCATTGGCGCGGGTACCCAGAACTTCTCCGTTCTTTTCATAAATATTCTGAAAAATGGAAATCAGGTATTCATCCGGTTTTCCGCTGCAATATACCACTTCCGGAAATCCTGACCGTACTTTGCGATGAGAATCCAGCTTCGCATAGCCCAGCTCAATAAAAGGCTCGTTCCGAAAATAACGCTCCGCTTCTTCTACCGATATGTCACCGCATTTTACGCCTTCCAGTATTTCTTTTACTTCCATCCGATCTCTCCTTTTATCTTTCTTTAAATAAGAGGCTCCGTCAGTCATGGGGCTGAATGTAGAAATTTCCGGATATCTGGTCGCTTCTCACAACATTTATAAATGCCTCCGGATCCATTTCTCTTACCCTGCGGAGCACCTGCTTTACCTCCGGTCCACTAACTACAGTATATAACATATCTGTCTCTTTGTCATTATAAAGTCCCTTTCCCCGAAAAACGGTTCCTCCATGGTGGGTTCCTTTTATGATATTATCAAAGATTGCCTCCGTCTTATGGGAAACAATGAATAGCGTTGCACGTTTATAACGGGAATCCAGCATTTTTACGACCTGTGTAGAAGCAAATTGAAAGATAATGGAATATAGCGCCTTATCCCAGCCGAATAACAGTCCTGCCACGATCAGCAGCACAGCGTTTCCATACAGGATATAATTCCATGCATTGATATTCTTATGGAGAGAAAGAAATACAGCGATAAAATCCGTTCCCCCGCTGGTCGCCCTGCCCCAGAGACACAGACTGACGGCAAATCCGTTGATCAGTCCGCCGAAAATACAGATAAGAAGAATATCATCCGTAATCGGCATATACGGTATACTGTCCGTAAGGAAACTTGTCAGTATTACCATGAGACAGGAATAAACCGTAAACCGTCTGCCGATATATTTATAACTGAGAACCGCCGGAACTGCATTTAAAAGAAAGTTAATCAAAGAGAACGGAAGCGAAATGCTGTAATATTTTTCAAAACTCCGCTGGATCAAAAGCGTAAGTCCGTTAAATCCTCCCGGAAATAATCCTCCGGCTCCCACAAAACTCTTGATATTCACAGCCATGATAACAGAAGCCGTAACGATAAGAAGAATCCTTCTGGAATGTTCCAGCAGACGAAACGGCAGAAAATCCTCCAGCCCTAAATAGGAATTTCGGATCTGCATATCCTGTTTTATTTTCCGGCTTTTCATACGATCAACTCCCTTTCATATGCTTTCTGTTCTTATCATCCGCAGCAATCGGGATATTCATACCGGAATCTTTAAAAGAAACAAAAAAAGACTGATATACCGCCGTTTTCCGGTCAGTATATCAGCCCTTGTCGTCACATTTTCTGTTTCAAAACACGAAGAAGATTAAGCCTTGCCAATGGAACCGAACAATTCCATCTTCTCTTTCACAGTTGCCTTGATCGCTTCTGCACCCGGTGCAAG
>CANRMC010000054.1 GCA_947631605.1 uncultured Lachnospiraceae bacterium | reverse complement strand
CTGCTCAACGGTTTTCTCGGCTGGGACTACAGTATCGCATATTTTGCATGGCGCTGGGAGAAACATTATCGAGGAAATGTAGAGACGTGTTTCAATCAGATAGCAGAAGTGGAGGAACTGATAAGTCTTTCCGTCTTAAGTCTGGTACGGACAACCGGCGAGGCTGTAGTCCGGACGGAGGAAAAAGCGGGAGAGATCATTTGCAGGGATATGTATCATCCGCTCCTTGACAGTAAATCCGTTGTTTCCAATACTGTTACGATCACACCGGGGGTTACTGTGATCACCGGTTCCAATATGTCCGGAAAGACTACATTTTTACGGACGCTTGCTATTAATATGGTGCTGGCGTATACCGGCGCCGGTGTGTGCGCGTCGCATTTTGAAACCGGTTATATGCGGATATTTACTTCCATGCGTGTAACGGATGATATTTCCGGAGGAATTTCAACTTTCTATGCGGAGATCCTGCGGATCAAGGATATGGCGGATTATATGAAGCAGTCCGAAAACGATCTTCCGGCTGTCTGTTTGATCGATGAAATCTTTAAGGGAACCAATTCGGCGGACCGGATCGTGGGAGCGCAGAACGCCATACGAAAACTCTCTGCCGGGAACGGCATGGTTTTGGTTTCTACGCATGATTTTGAACTCTGCGACCTGAAAGATGAAGCAGGGAATCCTGTGACAAATTATCATTTCGAGGAGCATTATAAAGACGATAAGCTGTTGTTTGATTATAAAATAAAAGAAGGCAGATGCACGACGCGGAACGCTATGGCAATCCTGAAAATGGCAGGTCTCAGCGACTGATTTTGACATTTTTAATAACTTTTGTGAAAAGTGCATAATTCAAATTATTAAAATTAGATAAAATGACGTTGACGAAAGTTATGAAAACCTTTAAAATTATCTTATGTGTAGACATAAGCGTTATATGCAATTGAAGGAGGAGTGAAACTTATGGCATTACCGGCAAATATTACAGCGGGCGGTGACAACAATGTTCTGTCGATAGCTGCATCGAATAATAAAGGTGTGTTGATCCGATTCCTGAATGAGCAGGTGGAGGATGGTTTTTATGCGTTGGTAATCGATTATCTGAAGGACAGCAATTTTGATCTGAATTCCATGATAGTTGATGAAGATGTGAAGAATCAGTGTACAAAGCTTTATGAATTGGGTGCGTTTGTTGATGAGAATATTAAGGCAAAGGACCGTTATGAGATTGACGAATGGATCGAGCCTTTGTTTAACTTTGTTTATGGAAATATTGATCCGTCTGATATTGACGCATCTATCAATACGACAGGTATCTATCGGTACAGTATCTGGCTGATCTACCTGTATCAGAGAGAACGGTTCGGCGACGCAATGAAGCTGATCGGCGAGAGGATCGCACCGCTTCTCATCAATCTCTGTTATCAGATTCTCGAAGATGACGACAGACCAAAGAACTTTGACAAGGCTCTGATGGGATATCTGGATCTTTTGAATGTCGTTATGGAAATGGGACTTCCGACTTCCATGGCAAACTCGGAAGCCTATCTCAGCAATCTGGAAGTACTGTTTGATTACATCGTAGAAGATCCGCATCTGGGAGTTGATTATAAGATACAGCTTTCTATCGGACTCTTTAATACCTTTATTGCGAACAAGGATTACAACAAGGCGTTTGAGTTCTATGGACTCAATGCAGAGTACATACCGATCGACAATATGGCTGTTTACGAAAGCTTCAAAGAACTGATCCGGAACGTAAGCAGTACGCAGGATACCGGCGTTTTGAGCAGAAATGTTCTGACGGCTATTTCCAAGCAGGAGATCTACAACAAGAGGATTGATACTTTGATCAGTGAAGTATCTGCTTTCGTAAAGAAAGTTTATCTTTATATTGAGAATGAACCGGATATGAAGAAGAATCTTCAGATCCTCGGTGCAGGCGCACAGCTTTCGGGTAAGACGAATATCTTCGAAGGACTTTATGAATACAACCTTGTATTCTATGAGTGCGGTATCAAAGATATTGTAAATCAGGATGTATCCGGTCGTTCATGGGAAGAAAAGTATGAGATCCTGGAAATGCTTTATACAACATTGAACGTCATCTTTGATGGTTACAACGTATACGAACTTTCCAATAAGATTGAGCATCAGTATGTAGAACTGACATGGATCAATGATTATCTGAATGCAAACCCAACGCTTCTTAAGCTCTTCTTCAGCGTGAAAGAAAAGATTAAGGCGTTTAAGGTAAGAAAGAATACGATCCTGGAGAAATCCAAGACCAATTATGAGATCAAGCAGCTGATCGATGACCGTCAGAAGACGCTGGTATTCGTAGCTGCGGAAGATATGATCATCAATGGTCTGAACGGCGGAAGGATTGCAATCATCAACAGCAATTATGATCCGAAGAAAGCAGAGAGATATCTGATCAAATCTTATGCAGATACCGTTGTTCCTCCGAAGTATAAGAAGGCAGAAGCTCCTTCCGGCGGTGGTAAGTTCTTCGGAAAGAACGCGGCTCCGGCAATGGATCCGGATTTGAGAAAACTTTTGGATGATTCCAAGATCGAAGAAATGCTTCTGAAGTCCGAATGGTTATGGTATCAGTACGAGGATAAAGGTGCTGAAGCGCAGACGCCGATGGAATGTACATACAGTGTTGTCTGCCTGATCAAGGCAATCGAGAAACTTCTGGATAAGAAAGGCGGCACTTCCGTAAAACCGGATGCAACTCCGAATAAGAAGGTTATTATTACCAAGACCGGTAAGGTTATCGAACTTTCCGACGAAGGAAATCCGTCACCTGCCGCATCGAAGGTTACAACCTCCTCCGTGGTTGAGAATATCAATAATATTCAGGTCGCTCTGAAGGATAAGTCAGAAGAAAATGTTGAATACGTTAAGGCTTATGTAAATGACTGGATCGATAATGTCATGAAGAGCAAATTCGACCGGGAAACCATGCTTCCGCTTTTTGAAGCAGAAGAGCTGAGAACCAAGAGTTTCCAGGTATTGAAGAAGCTCAGAGCCGATTTACTGTAAATTGTGGGAGAGAAGAGGCTGCAGTGAAAACTGCAGCCTCTTTTTTCGTGTCATTTTTTATTTCCCCGTTTTGATTTTGTGTTTTCTGGTATACAGCCACAGGATCGGTTTTTCCAGATAGCGTTTCAGGACAATCTGTATTTCCTCATGTTTATCAATCGGTTTTACAAGAATGGAATGGATGCGGGCGTTATTTGCTCCCCAGATGTCCGTAAAAAGCTGGTCGCCTACAAAAAATGTATTGCTTCGGTTGGTCCCAAGCTTTTTCATTGCCGCAACATACCCATGTCCTCTTGGTTTGGCAGCTTTATAAATATATTCTACCTGGAGATATTCGTTAAAAGATTTAACACGCTGCTCTTTGTTATTGGAGATCAGGCAGATTTTAAATCCGATATCTTTTAAGTCCTTCATTAACTGTATGGAGCGTTCGTCGGAAGCAAAGTTGTGCGGAACCAGAGTATTGTCTATATCAAAAAGAACTGCCCGGTACCCTTGGTTATAGTACTCCTGAAAGTCGATAGAATATGTGGAATCATAATATTCGGTTGGAAATAGAAATCTTGACATAGGGTTCTCCTTTTATTCGTGAAAGAAATCATAGACAGCTTTTGCGGACTGCTCAGTCATGCCGGAAACGGAGCTGAGTTCCGAAAGCTCTGCATTCCGGATGGCGTTGATATCCTTAAAATGCATCATCAAAGCCTTTCTTCTGGCAGGACCGATGCCTTTTATATCATCCAGTACGGAATGAACCTGATTCTTTGCCCGAAGAAGTTTGTGGTATTCGATCGCAAAACGGTGCGCCTCATCCTGCAAGGCAGTGATCATATGGAGCGCCTCGCTTCCACGCTTAAATTCCACTTCTTTATTATTATAATATAATCCACGAGTGCGGTGGTTGTCATCCTTTACCATGCCGCAGACCGGAATTTCGATACCGAGACTGTCTAATACCTGAATGGCGATATTTACCTGACCTTTTCCGCCGTCCATCATCAAAACATCCGGCAGGACGTTCATTTTTTCGTCTGTAAAGCGACGGGAGAGAACCTCCTTCATGGAGGCGTAATCATCCGGTCCCGATACGGTGCGGAGACGGAATTTTCGGTAAGCGTTCCGTTTTGGCTGTCCGTTTTCAAAAACCACCATGGAAGCCACAGAGTGAAAACCGGAAATGTTGGAAATATCGAACGCTTCCATACGGGCGGCGGAAGGAATACCCAGAATCGAAGCGATTTCCTCCGTCGCGCCGATGGTTCTTTTTTCCTGCCGTTTGATCCGTTCCATATCCTGCTGCATGGTAAGGCGCGCATTTTCCTGCGCCAGCTTCATGAGGCGGAATTTGTCGCCTTTTTTCGGAACGCTGAGATATACTCTGTGACCGCTTCGTTCCGTCAGGAAAGAAGATACGACCGCTTCTTCGGAAATCGGAAATTCCGTCAGGATTTCTTTTGGAATATAAGGGGTTCCCGTGTAATACTGCTTGACAAATTCCGTCAGGATCTCTTCGGCAGTATCGGAGGCGTCGGAGGTCATGTGATGGTTTTCCCTTCCGAGAAGCTGTCCCTCCCGTATAAAGAAAACGGATATAACACTGTCTGTTTCATTCCTTGCCATTGCGATGATATCGCGATCGTCTCCTTCGGTATCCGTAATTCTCTGCTTGTCCATAATATGATAAATGCTGTCTATCAGATCCCTTATCTCGGCGGCTTTTTCAAATTCCAAATCTTCTGCACAGGTATTCATCTGCTGTTTCAATCCCTCGGCAACTTCTTTGTAATTGCCGTTCAAAAACTGGATAGCTTCATCGATGGAATGCCGGTAGTCTTCTTTGGAGATCAGAGCGTTACAGGGACCGCTGCATTGACCGATCTGATAATAAAGGCAGGGACGGTCTTTGCCGATCATCTTCGGCAGGCTCTTGTTGCAGCTCCGGATCCGGTAAAGCTTACGGAGAAGGAGAATGATTTCTTTGACAGCTCTGGAATTTGTATATGGTCCAAAATATTTGGAACGGTTCCGCTTCATCTGGTGGCTGTAAAGGATACGCGGATAGTCTTCCTCAACCGTGATCCGGATATAAGGATACCCCTTATCATCCGTCATCAGGGTATTGTACTTCGGTCTGTGCTCCTTGATCAGGTTACATTCCAGTACAAGCGCTTCCATTTCGGAACCGGTCACGATATATTCAAAGTATGCGATCTGAGAAACCATTTTCGCGATTTTCGGCGAATTGTTATGACCATGCCCGGATTGGAAATACTGGCGCACACGATTATGAAGGCTGACTGCCTTTCCGACATAAAGCACGGCATGATTCTCATTATGCATAATATAAACCCCCGGTTTATCCGGCAGTTTTTTCAGTTCTTCCTCAATATTAAAATCGGACATCGGTTTCTCCTTGCTGCATTTTGTGATTTCTGATATTATAGCATGATTTCCGCGGATAAAAAACAGAAAAGTACGGATTCTATGTAGAAATAATTACCCGTTTATGGTAAAATAATCTCTATATAGGAAATCGCTGAAAGAAGGCGGCTATGGAAAGGAAACAATCACATGGAAGAAGAATATTACGTTACTGTCACGGATTTCATAAAACGAATGAATCTTGTGAATCATATACCGGAAATCGATACGGACAAGATACTGATCCGTGATCCGGACATCAACCGGCCGGCTCTACAGCTTGCGGGCTTTTTTGAGCATTTTGATACCGCCCGCGTACAGGTATGCGGAAATGTGGAACATGCATATTTGGCGGATATGCATACAAGAGAGGAGAATATCCAGATTTTCGATACCCTCTTTACTTTCCCGATTCCGTGTCTGGTTTTCTGTCGGGATATTGTTCCTTATGATTTTATTATTGAAGCAGGAAGAAAACATGGGATTCCGGTGCTTACCAGCCATTCCACGACGTCGTCTTTCGTACATGAGACAGTACGTTGGCTGCATGAGGAGCTGGCGCCGCGGATTTCTATTCATGCCGTACTGGTCGATGTATACGGCGAGGGCGTCCTCATCATGGGTGACAGTGGAATCGGTAAGAGCGAGGCGGCGCTGGAGCTGATCAAACGCGGACACCGTCTGGTTGCTGATGATGTTGTTGAGATTAAGAAGATCAGTGATGAAACGCTGATCGGACAGTCGCCGGAGATCACCCGTCATTTCATCGAGCTTCGGGGTATCGGCATTATAAATGTAAAATCCATGTTCGGCGTTGAATGCGTCAAGCTCTCCCAGCAGATAGACCTCGTTATCAAACTGGAGGAGTGGGACAAGGAAGCAAACTACGACCGGATGGGCTTAGAAGACCAGTATATGGAATTCCTCGGAAATAAAGTAACCAGTCATTCCATTCCGATCCGCCCTGGACGGAATCTTGCGATCATTGTTGAGTCTGCGGCAGTCAACCACAGACAGAAGAAGATGGGACATAATGCGGCACAGGAATTTTATGACAAGGTTACCAGCCGTTGGAAGACGAATTAATAGAAAAAGGATAAGGAGATATCAGGAGGTAGGAAGATGGCAAAATATGTATTTGGCGTGGATATCGGAGGAACAACCGTAAAAATCGGACTTTTCTCTACAGACGGGGAGTTGCTTGAAAAATGGGAGATCACGACGCGTACAGATGAAGGCGGACGGTATATTCTTGGGGATATCGCAGATTCCATCAAGGAAAAAATGCAGGAGCGCGCGATTGAAAAAGACGAGATCGCCGGCGTAGGAATGGGAGTTCCGGGTCCTGTAAAAGATGATGGAACCGTTATCAAATGTGTAAATCTGGGCTGGGGGATCTTTAATGTAGCAGATGAGCTGTCAAAGATTTTGGATATGCCTGTGAAGGCAGGAAATGATGCGAATATGGCTGCCCTTGGCGAAATGTGGCAGGGCGGCGGCAAAGGGTATCAGAATATCGTTATGGTAACTCTTGGAACCGGCGTTGGCGGCGGAATCATCCTGAATGGTAAAATGCTTGCCGGCGTAAACGGAGCCGGCGGTGAGATCGGACATATGCAGATCAAGGATAACGAGACGGAAGTCTGCGGATGTGGTAAGAAAGGCTGTCTGGAGCAGTATGCTTCCGCAACCGGTATCGTAAGAATGGCAAAGATCGCCCTGAATAATTCAGACCGTCCTTCAAAGCTTAGAAGCGTACAGTATGTATCTGCAAAGGAAATTTTCGACGCGGCAAAAGGCGGCGACGATCTGGCACTGGAGCTTGTGGAAGAACACGGAAAGAACCTGGGACTTGCTCTCGCTCAGGTCGCATGCGTTGTGGATCCAGAAGTGTTCGTAATCGGCGGCGGTGTTTCGAGAGCCGGAGATATTTTGATCGAGACCACCAAAAAATATTTTGAGCAGTATGCATTCCATGCATGCCGGAAAACAAAGTTTGCGCTTGCGCAGCTTGGAAATGATGCAGGTATGTATGGCGGAGCCTGTAGCGTGATTGGAGATTGATCTGGAGATAATGAAGCATGACACTGATGCAGTTAAAATATGCGATAACAGTTGCGGGCGAGCGTTCGTTAAATGAAGCGGCGAAAAAACTCTTTATTTCACAGCCGAGTCTTTCCACCGCTATCCGCGCGTTGGAAAAGGAGATTGGAATTGAGATCTTTCGGCGTTCCCAGAGTGGAATCCTGCTTACGCCGGAAGGAGAAGAATTCATCGGTTATGCCAGACAGGTGGTGGAACAGTATGATCTTCTGAGCGCCAGATATATCGAACAGACAAATGTAAAAAAGAAATTCGGTGTATCCATGCAGCACTATACATTTGCCGTGAAAGCGTTTGTCGAAATGGTAAAGCAGTTCGGTATGGACGAATATGAATTTGCGGTCCATGAGACGAAGACACATGAGGTGATCGATGATGTGCGGAATTTCCGGAGTGAGATCGGGATTCTCTATCTGAACGAGTTTAACAGCAAGATTCTGACGAAGCTTTTCGCCGAATATGGGTTGGAGTTCCATGAACTTCTGGTCTGCGGCGTCTATGTCTATCTCTGGAAGGGACATCCGCTGGCGGGGCAAAAGGAGATTTCTCTGGAAGACCTGAAAGAATATCCATGTCTTTCTTTTGAGCAGGGAGACTATAATTCTTTCTATTTTGCGGAAGAGGTGTTAAGTACATATCAGTATAAACGTCTGATCAAGGCGAACGATCGGGCGACCATGTTAAATCTCATGGTCGGTCTGAACGGTTATACGCTCTGCTCCGGTATTCTCTGTGAAGAACTGAACGGAAGCGACTATTGTGCTGTGAAACTGAAATCCGATGAAAAAATGAGGATTGGCTATCTGGCGAGAAAAGGTGCGAAGCTAAGTCCGATCGGTCAGAAATATCTGGAGGAAATCTCCAAATTTAAAGACAAAGCACTTTTATAATATAAAAAATTTAAAATATGATAAAAAGCAAAAAGGCGTTTATGGAATGAAAAAATCAAGAAACAAACAATTGATCCTTCTGCTGTTTTTAATCGGTATCATCGGTGTTTTTTCGGCATGTGGAAAAGCGGAGAAAAAAGAGGAAAGCAAGGTGGAATACTATCCGTTTGAGCCTGTCACCGAGATTAAAGACGGGCGGAAGGATATTTATGTTATTTTGAAGGTTCTTACCAGTCAGTACTGGCAGGATATTGTAAAAGGAATCACGGATGCCGGGATTGAAAAAGACTGTAATATTTATGTAGGCGCGGACGTAGGCGAAGGCGACTGGCATGCGCAGAAGATCTTACTGGATCAGGCGGTTGCAGAAGGCGCAGACGCGATAGTGCTGGCACCTGCGAATTCCTCCACGCTTTCGGAATATGTGGCGGAAGTTCATGCACAGGGAATGCCGATCATATTGGTGGATACGATCTTAAATGATACGGAAAGTTTTGATATCTGTTATATGACGGATAATCTGCAAGCCGGGCAGCTTGCGGCGGAGGAAATGATACGGCTTCTGAAAGAAAGCGGCGTTTCCGAGGACGAATCCATCAGTATTGCCATCCAGATCACTTCATCATCTTCCCAGACCGTGATAGACCGTCTGGCGGGATTTAATCAGTATTGGTCGGCAAATGCGCCGGAGAATTGGAAGGTATTGGATGAAGTTAAAGAAAACGGCGGCGATCTGGAAGTTGCGAAGCAGAATAGTATCGATTATCTGGAGGAATATCCGGAGCTTAGAGGCGTGTTTGGATGTAATAACAGTTCTACCGTAGGATTTGTAAACGGACTTACGGAAACAGGCAGAAATGATGTGATTCTGGTAGGGTTTGATTATGCGGACGAGACGGCGGCGCTGGTGGCATCCGATGATTGGACGGCGTCCGTAGTCGTGCAGAACCAGTACAATATGGGGTACTCCGGTCTGGAAATGGCGGATGCGCTCATCAATGGAAATATCAGCGATTATAAGTTTATTGATACGGAAACCCGCGTCATCAATCATGAAAATTATCTGGAATATGAACAGTCGTTAACAGGAGAATAGGCATGAAAAAAGAGAAAAAGCCTTCAAAACAGAATATCGCATATATGCACCTGATCCTCATGTATGTGGCTTTCTGTCTTTTGGTACTGCTTGTAACTGCCGGAATGCTAAGCCGCTACCTGATCCGGAACAATACTGCGCAGATCAATAATATTCTCAGCTTGATGTCCGAAAAGGTAAATACTTCGTTTGAAATGATGACGGATTATATCATAGAAGCTTCGGATCTCTTTTCCGCACAGGAAGAGGTTGATTATGCGGAGAATTACCGGCAGCTTTTACAGACGGTTCCGGATATGCCGTATTTCAGTGCAGGTATTATCGACAGCGACGGAACGGTTTACGGAGCGCCCGGAGAACAGATGGATATTGAGAAGCAGGGATTTGCCCTGGCAGTGCAGGAAGCGGGAGACGTTTATATTTCCGAACCTTATCGTTCCAGTGTGACGGCAAGCAACATGATTACGATCCTGGCTCCAATCTATCATGACGGAGAAAGCGCCGGAAGCATTTATGTTACATATTATCTGGAAACAATCCAGAACCTCGCATATACAAATATCTTATCGGAAGAAACCGCCGTTTTTCTGATGAATCCGTATTCCGGTAACTTTGTCAATTGTTCTGACGACGGCACTCACCCGCCCGGAACATGGAATAATGTCCGTCTGATCAAGAAAGATATAACCTGCATGGACGGATATGATTATGATAAATGGCTTTCCGATATGAGCGTCGGAAGTGAGGATAATATCATCAATTTTAGGCAGGACGGAAGGGCGTATACGCAGGCGTTTGTCCATATCCATGGTATGGATAACTGGAGTCTGGTCATCCGTATTCCGATCACGGAGCTTTCCGGAACGATGCAGCAGTTTACCGTGAATGTCATTATCTGCGCAACGCTTCTGGTGCTTGCGACTTTGCTTCTGGCTGTTATCCTTTATCGGCGGGAGCACAGTAAATCGGAAATCCTAAAAGATCTGTCCGACCGGGATCCTCTGACTAAGATCATGAACCGGCGTGGTTTCAATGAAACCATGACAAAGATGTTTGCCGACAAAGCCAGTATCGGCAGATCCACATTTATGTTTTTGGATCTTGATTTCTTTAAGGATGTGAATGACACTTACGGGCATGCTTCGGGCGACTATGTACTCTGTACGGCAGCGGCGCTTCTGGAAAAAACATTCCGGGATATAGGGATCGTTGCCCGTGTAGGCGGTGATGAATTTAATGTTTTTGTCACAGAACCGCTTTCTGTAGAGGACATGGACACACTGCTCGCCGGACTCCGGATGGAATTTCATGATATTACTCTGCCAAAAGAGAAAGAACCGCTTGGAATAAGCTTCAGCGCAGGACTTGCAGTTTACCCTCAGGATTCGAAAGATCTGAAGAAACTCATCGAATGTGCGGATAAGGCGTTGTACAATGTAAAGCAGAACGGAAGAAAGAATCATTACTGGTATGCGGATCTGAAATAAATAATGTAATAAGATACTTAATTGGAGAGTATTGATAAATGGAAATAACAAGTATGCTTTTTCTCTTATGTTTTCTTCCGGTGTCGCTTATCATTTATTATGTAACAGGGGATAAGGCAAAAGAAGGCGTATTATTAGGAATCAGTTTGTTTTTTTATGCGGTTGGTTCTTTGCGATATTTTCTTCTTTTTACAGCTGTAGTTATAATAACGGTTGCTTTGGGAAGACAGATTCATAAAGCCGAAGAAAAAAGAATACGAAAGCTGCTTTTTATTGCGGCAATATGTATCAATGTTGTCATACTCTGTTATTATAAATATACGGATTTCGCGATCATAACATTAAACCAACTCTTTGATTCGGATATCGGGGTCAGAAATCTGCTGCTTCCAATGGGAATTTCTTTTTTTACATTTAAGGCGATATCTTATCTTTCGGATGTCTATCTGGAACGTATCGATCTGTCTGATATTTCTCCCGTACATGACGCTCTGTATCTGTCATTTTTTGCGCAGATACAATCAGGTCCGCTGACGCGTTATAGCGGGAGCTTTCAAGTGGAAAAAGAAAAGAGACTTGATCTGTTTTCGGATGGCGTATATAGATTTCTGATCGGGTTTAATAAAAAAATTCTATTGGCAAATACACTGAATAATATTACTTCGGAAGTATTTTCAAATTCTATTGAGAATCTTTCTACACCTTATATCTGGCTTGGTTCAATCTGTTATTCCTTACAGCTCTTTTTCGATTTTGCCGGATATTCGGATATGGCGATCGGTATTTCGGAAATGTTCGGATATCGGTGCATGGAAAACTTTGACTATCCTTACATAACGGATTCCGTATCAAGATTCTGGCGCAGATGGCATATTTCCCTGAGCCAGTGGTTTCGGGATTACATATATATACCGTTAGGCGGTTCAAGATGTGAGAAAAGATCAAAAATTTATCGAAATCTTTTTATAGTCTGGATTCTGACAGGGATATGGCATGGAGCAAATTGGAATTTTGTTTTCTGGGGCTTCTGCTACTTCCTGCTGATCGCTTTCGAAAGAGCAACCGGACTTCCGGATAAAATCTCCTCAAAGCTTCTAAAATTTATTTATCGTCTGCTGACACTTTTATTTATAAACTGTCAGTGGGTGATATTCAGGGCTGATGATCTAAGGACTGGCTTGCAGTACCTGAAGCGTATGTTTATTCCTGCTTCAAATGATATAACGGAGAAACGGACAGTCATAATGATACGGGAATATTTTGTATTTATTTTCGCCGCTCTTCTTTTCTCGCTTCCGGTTATTCCCTGGCTTGAAAAAAAATTAGAGGGAAAAAAATGGGCAAAAAGGATCGTGGACACCATTTTGGGACTGGCAATCATCTTTTTATTTGTGTGGGCTATGTCATTTGTCATAGCCGGACAGAATAATCCTTTTACATATGCTGATTTTTAATAAGGGGTGAAAACAATTGGAACATTTTATAAAAACCGGTTTGTCTATATTTTTTATTCTGTTTCTGTTTATCGCTTTTATAATTGATAAATCATATCTGCAGATCATGCATATGGCGGATTATCTGCTGGAGCCGGAGCAATATGAAACAGATCAGGCGGACGGAATAGATGAAATCGATTCTGATTTTACAATACGACTGGTGCATAAAGATGATTTTGTGGAATTCAATGGCGCTATGATGAAAATGCTTCATATGCGGGGCCAGTATAGCGATCTGGGCATTTATATCACGGATGATTTATATATTGTGTCAGTATATCCTCAGACGTCTACAGATTATGAATATGAACAGATGATGGATTTTAAACAATTTCTGGATGAGAACGGCATAAACCTTTTATATGTAAATGAACCTGTAAAGTATTTGGATGATAATATGATCGTAAAAGAATTTGGCGTGGAGACTTATGGCAACCGAAATGCAGATAAGTTTTTGGAACGTATCAGAGCAGAAGGCGTTCCGGTCATTGATCTGAGAGATAATGTCAAAGAGGACGGCTTGGATATCACGGATCTCTTTTACCGAACAGACCATCATTGGACAACCAGAGCAGGACTGTGGGCAACCGGGATCATAGCGGAAGGATTAAATACATACTGCGGATATGACATAGACCTTTCTTTGTATGATGAAGACCAATATACGTTTAGGGATTGGAAAAAATGCTGGTTAGGCGAACAAGGGAAAAAAGTTGCCAAGGCTTATGTCGGTCTGGATGATTTTACTGAGATAAAACCGGATTTTTCAACAGAATATATTTTTGAATCTTCAAAAGGAATTTATGAGGGTACATTTGATGAATTTGTAAATGAGGATGTTTATGATGATAAGAATGATAATGCTACGGATCTTTGGCATTATTCCTATCGTAAGATCGATTGTATAAATCAAAAGGCAGATTATGGCAAGGTATTGCTTTTGAGTGATTCCTACGACCATGTGACGGAACCGTTTCTTTCCCTTGGAGTACATGAGATTGATGATCTGGAAGTGCGCGGTCTTGATCCTTCCTTTGATCTAAGACAATATATATTGGATAATGATTATGATACCGTGATCATCGCTTATGCGCAGTTTATGATTGGTGCTCATGACGATCCGAAATCCGCTAATTACAGAATGTTTGATTTTCATTAAAAAAGTATTGACAAATAACTTCTTACTGCATATAATCATACCATAGCAACAAAACATACTTAATCTATAGGAATTATATGTTATAAAAAATCGCAGAATAGAAATTAGGAGGTCATGATTATGAGTAAGATCAAAGAAAGCGCATTGGAACTGATCGGAGGAACGCCGATTCTGAAACTGAACGGATATTCCGCAAAAAAAGGTATCAAAGACGCAGTCATTCTGGCTAAGCTGGAATATCTGAATCCGGCAGGTTCTGTCAAAGACAGGATCGCCCTGGCAATGATCGAAGATGCGGAAGAAAAAGGACTGCTGAAGCCGGGAGCAACGATCATTGAACCGACCAGTGGAAATACCGGGATTGGTCTTGCTGCTGTTGCAGCCGCAAAAGGATATAAGGCAATTTTAACCCTGCCTGATACCATGAGCGTGGAACGCAGAAATCTGCTGAAAGCATACGGGGCCGAGCTAGTGCTCACCGAGGGTGCAAAAGGGA
>CANRMC010000053.1 GCA_947631605.1 uncultured Lachnospiraceae bacterium | reverse complement strand
CATGGGACGTTATCTGACAGTGAAAAAGAAATCTACAAAGCTGTTTTTTATAGCCGCACTGCAACTAAGACAATGATTAACGAAACGGAATCAGTGAAGGAAAATGCCGAAAAAGTGAATAGTATGGGAGTTCCGAAACTTCCGATGCTGTTATTCGCCTCAAATGCTTCGGGAGGAACCGGATTTGATAAAGAAACCTGGCGAAGAATTGCAATAGAGTATATCTCTCGGGTTAATGGTGGGAAATATATAGAATTAGATTGTCCGCATTATGTTCATGATTACGAGTACGAAAAGATTAGTGAAGAAATAGTAGAGTTTTTATCAGATAATATCAAAAGATGCGGCGAAAAAGAACTTTTAGACTGCCTTGAACGGAATGAAATTTATGGCGATTATGATGACTTTAATGATGTGGAGGATTTAATCGAATTTATCAAAACAGGAAAAAATAATTCCCTGTTTACCAAAACATAAAGATTTTTTCCTGTTGTATCAAAATCGCAAAGGACATAGAGACTGCATGGTAATGCGGAAAGCTGCTTGGTTAAAACTTGAAATAACCTCTGAAATAGAATATAATCGTATTAAGTATGTGCTTGGAAGGAGAACAGACAATTGGGTAAATATTTTGGTACGGACGGCTTCCGTGGAGAAGCAAATGTAGTACTTACAGTGGAACATGCATACAAGGTTGGAAGATACCTTGGATATTATTATGGACAGAAGAAAAAAGGCGACCGGGCGCGGATCGTAATCGGTAAAGATACCAGAAGATCCAGTTATATGTTTGAATACGCACTGGTATCCGGTATTACGGCAAGCGGTGCAGACGCATATCTTATGCATGTCACGCCGACGCCAAGCATTTCATATATTGTAAAATCGGATGAATTTGACTGCGGGATCATGATCTCCGCAAGCCACAATCCATATTATGATAACGGGATCAAGGTCATTAACGGCAAAGGTTTTAAGCTGGAAAAAGAAGTAGAAGATCTGATCGAAGATTATATTGACGGAAAGATTCCGGAAATACCGTTTGCAACCAGAGAAAATATCGGCAGAACGGTGGATTATTTCATGGGAAGAAACCGGTATATCGCTTATCTTATGACGATGCCGACCAGAGCCTTTAAGAATATGCGCGTAGGGCTGGATTGTGCAAACGGCGCGTCTTCTACGGTAGCAAAGGGACTTTTTGAGGCGCTCGGCGCAGAAACCCTTGTGATCAATAACAAGCCGGACGGAACCAATATCAACGCGGACTGCGGCTCCACCCATATCGAAGCGCTTCAGAAATTTGTGATCGAAAATCATTTAGATGTAGGATTTGCTTATGACGGAGACGCCGACCGGTGTATCGCTGTCGATGATAAAGGCGAGGTCTGCGACGGCGACAAGATACTTTATCTCTGCGGCGTTTATCTCAAGGAATACGGAAGGTTAAAAGAGAATACGGTTGTTACAACCGTTATGTCCAATATGGGACTTTATAAGGCTTTTGATGAGGCCGGAATCAACTATGTGCAGACGGCAGTCGGCGATAAGTACGTGTATGAGAATATGAGTGTAAACGGATATATTCTCGGCGGCGAACAATCCGGACACATTATTTTCATGGAAGACGCAGATACCGGAGACGGCGTCCTGACGTCTCTTAAGATCATGGAAGTCATGATGAAACAGAAGGAAAAGCTCTCCGATCTGGTGAAGCCTGTCAGGATCTATCCGCAGCTTCTCAAAAATATACGGGTAGCCGACAAAAAGGAAGCAAAGGAAGATCCGGATGTTTGCGCTGTTGTAAAAGAAGTTCAGGAAGCGCTTGGAAAAGACGGAAGAATTCTGATCCGGGAGAGTGGAACGGAACCGGTTATCCGCGTTATGGTGGAAGCCGAAACGGACGCTCTGTGCAAATTATATGTAGATAAAGTGATTGATGTGATTCGAGCTAAAGGACACGAAGCATGAAAAAGCAACTCAGGAAGCTGGAAACCTTGATTGTGTTTCTGCTGAAGTCAATTTTATATCTGGCTGTATTCTGGACATTTTACAGACTGTATGCGATTTATAACTGGCAGCTTCTTGTTATCAACCGGACCATGGCGGTTACCATACTCAGCTTTGCGATCGCCGGTGCGTTGTTTTTGCGGATTTACGGCGGATATGATATTGGCAAGCGAAAGAGTAAACCGATCATTATATCCTTATCCATAGCGGCTGTTATGACGGATATTGTAGCGTATATCATGATGTGTATCATGAATACGAATCCGGATAACAACCGATACTTTAAGTTAGAACAGCCATGGCTTCTTCTGGTGGTTGTTCTGATTCAGGTTGTCATTATTTCCATCATGGTATATGGCGGCAATGCGATTTACTTCATGATCTACGATCCGGAGAAGTGCGTGGTCATAACGTCTTCCGAACGAAGCCTGGGAGAAGTGGTAAAGGGGATCCGGAAGTATAAACTGCAATACCGGATCTGCGAAGTTGCGGATTACAGAAATGAAAATCTAAAAGAACTGATCAATGAGAATGAAACGATCTTTATATATGACGTGCCGGTTACGGAACGGACGCAGATTGTGGAATACTGTTACCAGAACATGAAGAATGTATATTTCAACCCGAATATGGCTGATGTACTGGAACTGAATGCATCCCACGTTATTTTGGACGATGTTTCGCTTCTGAATGTTTCTTCTAAGGGGCTTACGGCGGAACAGAAATTTATGAAACGACTGTTTGATATCGTTGTTTCCGCATTGGCTCTCATTATTACGTCGCCGTTCTTTTTGATCGCAGTGATCGCGATCAAGGCGGAAGACCAGGGACCTGTTTTCTTCAAACAAAATCGTGCCACAAGAAACGGAAAGATTTTTTCCGTATATAAACTCCGTACCATGAAGGAAGATGTAGATAACTATGTCTCCATAGAAAATGACGACCGGGTGACAAAGGTAGGCAGAGTGCTGCGGCGGTTCCGTATTGATGAAATCCCGCAGTTTATCAATGTTCTGCGCGGCGATATGAGTATTGTGGGACCGCGTCCGGAAATGCTTGCGAATATTTTCAATTATACCTCCACGCTGCCCGAATTTGAATACAGGCTCCGTGTAAAGGCGGGGATCACGGGGTACGCCCAGATCGCGGGTAAATACAATACGTCTCCGAGGGACAAGCTGGTTCTGGATCTGATGTATATTGAGGAATACAGCTTCTGGCTGGATATCAAGCTTTTGTTCCAGACATTGATCGTTATTTTCAAGAAAGATTCTACGGAAGCATTCTGTCAGGAACTGGATATGAAGTTTGAAGAGTATAAAGAAGCATTTGGGGAAGAAGAATGATTGATATACTGCTGGCAGCCTATAATGGGGAGGCTTATATAAAAGAACAACTGTTATCCATTTTGCATCAGTCCCGACGGGATTTCAGGATTCTGATACGGGATGATGTATCTTCCGATCAAACCGTTTCCATTGTGAAAAAGGTGCTGGAGGAAGAAGGAGAAACGGAGAGGGTTGTGATCATTTCAGACGGCGAAGCGTCCGGTTCTGCAAAAAATAATTTTATCCGTCTTATGAAACTACAGGACGCTGAGTATGTCATGTTTTCCGATCAGGACGATATCTGGGAACGGGATAAGATTTTAGATTCCATGCAGCTTATGGAACGGGCGGAAAAAAAATACGGAAAAGAAACGCCTATTCTGGTGCATACGGATCTTTATGTCATGGATCAGGAAGGTAAAATAGTATCCGATTCCCTGATTGAATATATGAAACTTCCCAGAAAAGATTCCCTGAAGAATCTTCTGCTTCAGAACAGCGTTACCGGCTGTACGGTGCTTTTGAATCATGCCGCGGCGGAGCTTTTAAAGCAGGCGGAGGAAACAGACGCCTTTGTCATTCACGACCATTTTGCGGCGGTGCTTATCGCACTGTTTGGACGGGTTATCTGTCTGAAGAAGCCGGAAGTAAGATACCGGCAGCATGCAGGAAATGTGATCGGCGCAAGCAACGCAGGGAGTTTTCAATATATGTTCCGGCGGTTTTTGAGAGGACCGGAAAAATTCCGCAGGGATATGGAGGACTGTTACAGACAGGCGGAAGCGATCCTTGTCAGATATTCGGACAGGCTAGGTCAGGTTACAGAGGAAAAACGGAAGCTGATTCAGGGATTTGCAGCGCTGGCAGATCAAAAATCAGGAGTAAAACGCAGGTTCTTTCGGGATAATAATATGTATAAGCGCGGAAGGATCAAAAAGATAATGCAGATTTTATGGTGCTGAGAAGAACCGTAAAATATGAGGATGGATATGCGGATTAGTGGTTGTATCGTAACGTATAATGATGAGGCGACAATTGAGCGCTGCGTAAGCTCGATTCTGGAACATACGAAAGAGCTGGATTTTAAACTTTATATTTCAGATAATCATTCCACGGACGGGACGGTTTCTATCATTCGGGAGCATTTTCCGGAGGTTACGGTTCTGGAGAGTGAAAAAAATGCAGGGTTCGGATGGGGACATAACCGGGTGTTGGAACTTCTGGATTCCGATGTTCATTTTGTGATCAATCCGGATATTTACCTGAAAGAAAATACGATAGAAATCCTTGCCGGGTATCTGATGAAGCACCGGAATGTGGCGCTTATTACGCCGAAGGTTCTGAATCCGGATGATACGGAGCAGTGCCTCCCGAAATACGGACCAAGTATCCGGTATGTAATACTCAGCAAACTGCCGGGACTTAAAAAATACAGGCAGGAGTATACCAGGCAGAATGAGACTTTTACGGAACCGACGGAGGTACAGTTCTGTACCGGATGTTTCTTTGGCGTGCGTACGGCTCTTTTTCGCGGAATGCATGGGTTCAGCCCCAGATATTATATGTATTTTGAGGACTCAGACCTTTCAAGGCGTGTCCTAAAGAAAAATTATAAGATCATTTTTTATCCAAAGACCAGTCTGTATCACGACTGGAAACGGGATAATATGGGAAGTTTAAAAGGGATCAGACGATTTCTTACCTCAATGGTGAAATATTTTAATCAATGGGGCTGGAAATGGTAGCAGGAGGTGCGGAATGAAAAAAATATTTGTAACCGGATGTAACGGACAGTTAGGGCGT
Source organism: uncultured Lachnospiraceae bacterium (assembly GCA_947631605.1). Classification (GTDB taxonomy): domain Bacteria; phylum Bacillota; class Clostridia; order Lachnospirales; family Lachnospiraceae; genus CANRMC01. The sequence continues at coordinate 9,262 of CANRMC010000053.1, read as the reverse complement.
GCGCTCAATCAGGTGTATGCCGGCGATGATGTGGAACTGATAAATACGGATGTGGCGGAACTGGATATTACCAAAATTGATGAGGTTCTCGCTTGTATCGAAAAGCATAAACCGGATGTGATCATCAACTGCGCCGCTCATACGAACGTCAATGCCTGTGAGAGCCAGTGGGATCTTGCCTATAAGATCAATGCGATCGGTCCCCGGAATCTGAGCATTGCAGCAAGAAGGACAGGCGCTAAGATCATTCATGTATCTACGGATTATGTATTTGACGGCACGCATACCGAACCATATACCGAGTTTGACCAGCCGGCGCCTATCGGGGCATACGGAAAGACCAAGTATGAAGGGGAAGAATTTGTAAAGCAGTTTGCGGACCGATTCTTTATCGTGCGGACAGCGTGGTTATACGGTGACGGGAATAATTTCGCAAAAACAATGCTTTCGCTCGCAGAGACAAAGGATGAAGTAGGCGTTGTAGCGGATCAGTTCGGTTCTCCGACTTCCGCTCTGGAGCTTGCGCGTGCGATCAAAGCGCTGGAGCCGACGGACAATTACGGTACATTTCATGCTACCTGTGAGGGAAGCTGTTCCTGGGCGGATTTTGCCGAGAAGATCTTTGCCCTTGCAGGAAAGAATACAAAAGTAAAAAGGCTTACTACGGACGAATATCCGACTCCGGCAAAGCGGCCGGCGTATTCGGTCCTGGATAATTATATGCTCCGCCTTACGATGGGATATAAATTCCAGAACTGGGAGGATGCATTGAAAGAATATATGAACGGAATCCTGTAACGGGAAATTTTGACGGTCGGTTTGAAATACAGCATGGAATAGAAAGGTGTGTCGAAAGTGGATCATGTAACGTTACATTACCGGGAAGACGACAAACCGCATGAGGAATGCGGCGTTTTTGGAATCTATGACCTGGATGGAAATGATGTGGCAGGAACAGTTTATTACGGACTTCTTGCACTGCAGCACAGAGGACAGGAAAGCTGCGGGATCGCAGTCTCCGATACGGAAGGCCCGATGGGAAAAGTCGCCTCCGCCAAGGGGATGGGACTTGTCAATGAAGTATTTACGCCGGACGATTTAGAAAAACTAAAGGGAAATATCGGTATCGGCCATACCAGATATTCCACCGCCGGCGCATCGACAAGGGAAAACGCCCAGCCTCTGGTCCTGAATTATATGAAAGGCACACTGGGGCTTGCTCACAATGGAAACCTCACCAACGCGCCGAAACTTCGGCGGGATCTGGCGTTTACGGGAGCGATTTTCCAGACCACGATTGATTCCGAGGTAATCGCGTACTATATCGCAAGGCAGCGGGTTCTCAGTAAAAGCGTGGAAGAAGCAGTGATAAAAACTCTGAAAATGCTGGAGGGTTCGTATTCCCTGATCGTGATGAGTCCGCGAAAGCTGATAGGGGCGAGAGATCCTTTCGGGTTCCGACCGCTCTGCATTGGTAAAAGGGATAACGCCTATATACTGGCTTCCGAAACCTGCGCTCTGGATACTATTGGCGCCGAGTATGTGCGGGATGTTGAGCCGGGCGAGGTGGTAGTTATCACACCGAATGAAGGACTGGTCTCCCACAGAGATCTGTGCCAGAAGAAACATGCGAGGTGCATTTTCGAATACATATATTTTGCAAGACCGGATTCGGTCTTTGACGGCATGAGCGTTTACAATTCCAGAATTATCGCAGGACGGTGTCTGGCGAAGGACAGTCCTGTGGATGCGGATGTGGTAGTCGGCGTACCGGAATCCGGAAATGCAGCGGCTCTTGGATATTCTCTGGAATCCGGCATACCATACGGTACGGCTTTTGTGAAGAACGGCTACGTTGGGCGGACATTCATTAAGCCGAAGCAGAGCCAGAGAGAGTCCAGCGTTCAGGTGAAGCTGAACGTACTGAAAGACTGTGTGGCAGGAAAACGCGTGATCATGATCGATGATTCCATTGTCCGCGGAACTACCAGCGACCGGATCGTAGGTATGCTGAAAGACGCCGGTGCGAAAGAGGTTCACGTCAGGATTTCTTCGCCGCCGTTTCTCTATCCCTGTTATTTTGGAACGGATATACCGGACAGCAGTCAGTTGATCGCATACGGCAGGAGCATTGATGAAATCTGTAAGATAATCGGTGCGGATTCGCTTGCTTATCTGGAAATTGACCGCCTGCAGGAATTGTCCGGCGGCAGACAGTACTGCCATGGATGTTTTACCGGAAAATGGCCGGTTGAACCACCGGAGGAGGATATCCGCGGAGAATATGAAAAATAATAAATATTCGGATAGATTTGGAGGAGCATTATGCAGGATAAATATGTAAGCCCGCTTTCTGAGCGGTATGCCAGTAAGGAAATGCAGTATATTTTCTCACCGGATAAAAAATTTAAAACATGGAGAAAACTTTGGATCGCCCTGGCGGAAACAGAGCAGGAATTAAATCTTACGGATGCGGACGGCAACCCGCGTATTACAGATGAGATGATCGCGGAACTGAAAGCGCATGCAGACGACATCAATTACGAGGTTGCGAAAGAGCGGGAAAGCAAGGTCCGCCATGATGTAATGTCCCATGTATATGCCTATGGGGTGCAGTGCCCGAAGGCAGCAGGCATTATTCATCTGGGAGCAACCAGCTGCTATGTAGGGGATAATACGGATGTGATCGTAATGACGGAAGCAATGAAGCTGGTTCGGAAAAAACTTCTGAATGTTATGAATGAACTGGCAAAGTTTGCTATGGAATATAAGGATCTGCCTACCCTTGCATTTACCCATTTTCAACCGGCGCAGCCGACAACCGTAGGAAAACGGGCAACGCTCTGGCTCCAGGATCTGTATCTGGATCTGCAGGATCTGGAATATATGCTCGGTCAGCAGAAACTGCTGGGTTCCAAAGGAACCACAGGGACACAGGCAAGCTTTCTGGAGCTTTTTAACGGCGATCATGAGACGGTGCGGAAGATGGATGGCATGATAGCTCAAAAAATGGGATTTACGGCCTGTTATCCGGTGTCCGGACAGACCTATTCCAGAAAAGTGGATTCCAGAATCTTAAATGTATTAAGCGGGATTGCGCAGAGCGCGCATAAATTTTCAAACGACATACGGTTGTTGCAGCATTTAAAGGAGATTGAAGAACCGTTTGAGAAAAATCAGATCGGCTCCTCTGCAATGGCTTATAAGCGGAACCCGATGCGGTGTGAGCGGATTGCTTCTCTTGCCAACTATGTAATGGCGGACGCTATGAATCCGGCGATCACAGCCGCAACCCAGTGGTTTGAACGGACGCTGGATGATTCGGCAAATAAGCGGATCTCCGTGCCGGAGGCATTTCTTGCGATTGACGGTATTCTGGACCTTTATCTGAATGTGGTAGACGGTCTGGTGGTATATGATAAGGTAATCTATCAGCGGTTCATGAGCGAGATCCCGTTTATGGCAACGGAAAATATCATGATGGACGCCGCAAAGGCAGGCGGAAACCGTCAGGAACTCCACGAAAAGATCCGTACGTATTCCATGGAAGCGGGAGCAGTGGTAAAACAGGAGGGGAAACCAAATGACCTTCTGGAGCGGATCGCGAAGGATCCTGCTTTCCATATGACGCTGGAACAGTTACAGTCTCTGATGAAGCCGGAGAACTATGTGGGACGTGCGCCGCAGCAGACGGAAGAATTTATTACGGAAGTCATCCAGCCGGTTCTCGACGCAAATCAGGCTGAGCTGGGAATGACGGCGGAGATAAATGTATAGAAAAAAACATAATAAACGTTAATTTTTGCTATAGTGAAACGAGGAACATTTTTGCCGGTATTTTCAAGGGAAAACGGCAAACCTGTTCCTCGTAATTATTTTGTAAAAATATAGCAAGGAGGATAAAAAATGAAGAAAAAAGTGATTACGTTTCTAATGGCTATTCTTCTGGTTATGTCGTCTGTACCGCTTTCGGCAAAGGCAGCAGAACCATCAGGAACAGGAACTCTCATTGAGATCAATGAGACACATTTTCCGGATGCAGGATTCAGGGGGTATCTGACAGATACATACGATTCGGATGGCGATGGGAAATTGAATCCTAATGAGGTTACATCTATTGATATTTACATGACACAAGTAAATAGTCTGAAAGGAATCGAATTGTTTCCAAATCTGACATCATTGAAGTGTACTAGTAATGATTTGACAAGTCTGGATTTAAGTCAGAATCCAAAATTAACGTACCTGTTTTCTTTTAATAATCAGCTTTCGACTTTGGATCTTAGTAATAATTCAAATCTGGTAGAGGTAAACTGTACTGCTGCTACATTAAGTAGTCTAATCATCGGAAATAATTCCAACTTGACGAAATTGAATTGTTGGAATAATCAGTTGACTAGTCTGGATCTGAGTCAGGCACCAAATTTGAAAGTCTTAAATTGTTCAGAAAATCAGCTGACCAGTTTGGATTTAAGTAAGAATGCAAATTTGGAAGAACTGGCCTGTGACCGTAATCAGTTAACAAGTTTGAATGTCAGTAAGAATCCGAATCTGACATCGTTGAAGTGTTATAATAATCAGTTAACGAATTTAAATCTAGGTCAGATTCAGAATCTGACAACGCTTTTGTGTGATGTTAACCAGTTAACAAGTTTGGATATTAGTCATAATCCGTTGTTGAATTGGCTGCGATGTGATCTTAATCAGTTAACGAGTTTAGATGTCAGTAAGAATCCGAATCTGACAACGCTGACCTGTGGATGTAATCAGATAACGGGTTTGGATGTTAGTGAGAATCCGAATCTGACAGACCTTTCTTGTATTGATAATCAATTAAGAGGTTTAGACTTAAGCAAGAATCCGAATCTGGAATACATTAGTTGTTATGATAACCATTTAACGAGTTTGGATTTAAGCAATAATAAAAAATTAAAGCAAATTGATTGTGATTTTGATAGTAATCTTCAGGAACTGATCCTTCCAGAAGAAGAGAACAATTTGTATCATATTCGTTTGTATCATTCTGAAAAGATTGCCGACTTCTCAAAAATAAAGGGTCTTGATCTCAGTTTGGTGAAAGACAGCCATTTTGATAAAACAATGCAGATAATGGATATTACAGAAACAGCCAAAGAAGGTTCTGATGAATATGGGTGGTATCAATCTGTCAGCGGATTACCATATAATTTTTATTTCTATCAGTTGGATACATCCCCGAAACCGGTTGCGGATGTCAGTGTTTCCTACCGCACCCACGTTCAGTCCATCGGCTGGCAGCCGTATGTGTCAAACGGAGCTATGGCTGGTACAAGCGGTCTGGCAAAACGTCTGGAAGGTATCAACATCAATGTGTCAGGAAACTCTAACTTAGGTATCCAGTATACCACCCATGTACAGTCCTACGGCTGGCTTCCATGGTCTTCGAACGGCGATATGTCCGGTACAGAGGGAGAAGCAAAGCGCTTAGAGGCGATAAAGATCCAACTGACCGGTGCAGACAGATATAAGTATGACGTTTATTATAGAGTTCATGCACAGAGCTACGGCTGGCTTGGCTGGGCGAAAAACGGCGCACCAGCAGGAACCGCAGGATACGCAAAGCGTCTGGAAGCAATCCAGATTCTTGTTGTGAAAAAAGGAGATCAGATCAACCAGAATCAGGGAGGCATTACCTCCACAAGAAGTGAAGCCTATATTGCCCTCGCAGGCAGTTCGCCGGTCGTAGGTGCAGCTGCAACCTCGAATACAGATCCGGTGATCGGAGGAACCGCAGATCCGAATGTTTCCTATCGTACCCATGTACAGTCTTTCGGCTGGCAGGGCTGGAAGTATAACGGACAGATGTCCGGAACCAGCGGACAGGCAAAGCGTCTGGAAGGAATCAATATCAAGCTTACGAACAAGCCGTATTCCGGCGGTATCTGCTATACCACCCATGTACAGTCTATTGGCTGGCAGGGCGATATCAATAACTCCGCTACGTGGAAGAAAGACGGAGAGATGGCGGGCACAAGCGGACAGGCAAAACGTCTGGAAGCAATTATGATAAAACTCACAGGCGAAATGGCAGATCACTATGACGTGTACTACCGCGTACATGCACAGAGTTACGGCTGGCTCGGCTGGGCAAAGAACGGCAATCCTGCTGGAACTGCCGGCTATGCAAAGCGGCTGGAAGGGATCCAAATTGTACTGGTACCGAAGGGCGGCGCAGCGCCGGCAAATAATTACGGCGGAATCAACTCCACAAACGGACAGGCATATATCGCAAAGTAAGACAAAATAAGAAAAAGCAAAATTATCAACAGGCATCCGGAAGCAAAAACCGGGTGTCTGTTTTGATTGAGCAGTAAACAGCTTTCAAAACGGTGACAGTTCTATGCAGGGACATATGAGCCGCCGGTTCTTAACGAGCACAAGCGTAAGCGCAGTGTGAGTCTAGAACCGCTGCGTGCGAATCTAAGCACAAGCGGTCCCGGAATAGGATCTGTCACCGCTTCGAAAGCGTCATTAAAAAGTAAGTTGATATATTAAAAACAGGCATCCGAAAGCAAAATCCGGGTGCCTGTTTTTTGATTGGGACAAGGTCAAATTTAGCTATGAGATAAGTACTTTTAAAACAAAATAAGATACAATAAAAAAGGAATTTCAAAAAGACGTTTATCGTAAATAAGACATAAAAATGATAGGAGGATAAAAAATGAAGAAAAAAATGATTACGTTTCTTATGGCTGTTCTTTTGGTAATGTCGTCTGTGCCGATTCCGGCAGAGGCAGCAGTATCATCAGGAACAGATGATTTCATTGATATCAATGAGGATAATTTCCCGGATCAGGTATTCAGGGACTATTTGTCAGATACATACGATCCGGATGATGATAAGCAGATTGATCCGAATGAGGTTACTGAAATATCCCTTGTCGGCGTTTTGGGTACTGACGAAAATAAAGTAAAAAGTTTACAAGGTATTGAATTGTTTCCAAAGCTAGAAACGTTGGATTGTAGTAATAATCAGTTGACGAGTTTGGATGTTGGTAATAATCTAAATTTGATAAATTTGTCTTGTGAAAATAATCAGTTAACGAGTTTGGATGTTACTAATAATTCAAATTTGACAGATCTGAACTGTTGGGCTAATCAGTTAACGAGTTTGGATATTAGTCAAAATCTAAAGCTGAAATATCTGATGTGTGGACACAATCCAATCCTTAATCTGAATGTTAGCAGTAATTCAGATTTGACATATTTGGACTGTACATGTTGTTCGTTAAAAAGTTTGGATGTTAGTCACAATCCAGATCTGCAGTTCTTAGTGTGCCTTTCGAACGAATCATTGGGGAGTCTGGACGTTAGTAATAATCCAAATCTAGAGTATTTGGATTGTTGTTATGATGAGTTGACTAGTTTGAATATCGGTAAAAATTCAAATTTGACAAGTTTGATTTGCGAAGATAATCATCTGACGGATTTGGATGTTAGTAAGAACCCGAATCTGACGGAACTGAATTGTGCATATAATAAGTTAACTAGTTTAGATGTTAGTAATCATCCGAATCTGGAAAAGTTAGATTGTTGTTTTAATCAGCTGACGAGTTTGGATGTTAGTGAGAATTCGAATCTGACAGAACTGCTTTGTATTTACAATCAGCTGACAAGTTTAGATCTCAGCAAAAGTTCAAAGCTTTGTAGTTTGAAATGTTACAATAATCAGCTGACAAGTCTAAATGTTAGCCAGAAACCGAATCTGACGGAGGTGAGTTGTGGTGGGAATCAGCTGACGAGTTTGGATGTGAGTCAGAATCCTCAATTGAGTTCTCTGTCGTGTGATAATAATAAGTTAACGAGTTTGGATGTGAGTCAGAATCCAAATTTGAGTTTTCTGTTGTGTGAAAATAATAAGTTGACGAGTTTGGATGTCAGCAATAATTCAAATCTAACAAGGCTGGACTGTTCCATTAATGAGTTGTCAAGTTTGAATATTGGCATGAATTCAAACTTATCAACTTTACAATGCGATAAGAATCAGCTGACGAGTTTGGATGTGAGTCAGATTCCAAGTTTGAGTTCGCTGTCATGTGAAAAAAATGAGTTAACAAACTTAGATTTAAGCAATAATAAAGAACTGAGTTTTTTTTCTTGTGATTTTGATCGTGATTTTAAGGCGTTGATTTTTTCAGATGAAGCGAAAGAACTGCATACTGTAACATTGTATCTTTCTGAAAAGATTGCTGATCTTTCTAAAATAAAAGGCGTTGATTTTAGTGTGGTGAAGGACAATCGGTTTGATAAGTTAAAGTATGTATTAGATGTTACGACAATACCTAGCCGTAAATTTGAGACAAATTATATTTTTGACTGGGAAGATACAATAAGCAACTTACCATTTAATATTCATTTTTATTTAGATGAAGCAAAGATTTCGGATACGCCACAACAGCCAGATACCCCGCAAGATCCGGATACGCCACAGACTTCGGATACTCCGCAGACTCCGGATACCCCACATACCCCGGATACTCCGAAACCTGTTCCGGATGTCAGCGTTTTTTACCGCACCCATGTCCAGTCCATTGGCTGGCAGCCGTATGTGTCAAACGGAGCTATGGCAGGTACGGCAAATAAGGCAAAGCGCCTGGAAGGTATCAACATCAATGTAGCCGGAAATTCTGATCTGGGCGTTCAGTATACCACCCATGTTCAAAGTTATGGCTGGCTTCCTTGGTCCTCGAACGGCGACATGTCCGGTACGGAAGGAGAAGCAAAGCGTCTGGAGGCAATCAAGATTCAGCTTACCGGTGCAGATAAAGATAAGTATGACATTTATTACAGAGTCCACGCACAGTCTTACGGCTGGCTTGGCTGGGCGATGAACGGCGCACCTGCAGGAACCGCCGGTTACGCAAAACGTCTGGAAGCAATCCAGATTCTTGTTGTGAAAAAGGGAGAGAAGATCAATCAGAATCAGGGCGGCATCACATCTGCAAGAAATGAAGCCTATATTGCTCTTGCAGGCAGTTCACCGGTCGTAGGTGGATCCGCAACCTCGAATACAGATCCGACTATCGGAGGAACAGCAAACCCGAATGTTTCTTACCGTACGCATGTACAGTCTTTCGGCTGGCAGGGCTGGAAATATAACGGACAGATGTCCGGAACGAGCGGACAGGCAAAGCGACTGGAAGGAATCAATATCAAGCTTACCAACAAGCCGTATTCCGGCGGCATCTGTAAGCTTGATATTGATTCCTTCCAGTCGCTTTGC
>CANRMC010000052.1 GCA_947631605.1 uncultured Lachnospiraceae bacterium | reverse complement strand
ACTGGCTTTATAAGTGCGGATTTCAGCCGTTTGATTACTGGGGTGAACAGATATATAAATCCGGCGACGGTATAATGTCTGCGGCAAGAAACGCAAAGATTACATATTATCAGGGATATCTTCATATGGAATACTGGCTGCGGGCAGCAGGCGGAAAAGAGATGAATCTGGATGGCGTCTACGGTGTGGCTGTGAAAAAGAATGCGAAGAAACAGATTGACGATCTGCTTCAGATGCTGCGCACGGCGTCACAGACTTATGTGCCGCAGACTTACGCACCACAGCAGGGGCAGCAGCCGTATATGCAGCAAGGACAGCAAATGTACCCACAGCAGGGGCAGCAACCGTATATGCAGCAGGGACAGCAAATGTACCCGCAGCAGGGACAAATGCCTAATAATGGCCAGCCGCCGCAGGTTCCAAGATATAATAATACAGCGACTTTAAAAACCGCAGGTTTCATTGCAGTGCTTATGGCAATCCTGATAATTGTTTTTGCAATGGCAAATATGGCGGTAGGCTATCTGGGAATCCTTGTTTCGGTGATTGGTATCCAGCAGAGTCTGGTTGCCATAAAAGGTGATAAAAAAGGACTTGCGTATTTTATTCTGGTCGTAAATATCATAGAATGTGCGCTGATGACGGTTCTTTTTATTGCGGCTATTGCGGCTATGATTTAGAAAAGTTTAGTATGAGGTAAATGGGATGAATATTATCATCGCGGGGTGCGGCAGAGTTGGCAGGACCCTTGCAGGGCAGTTAAATTCAGAAGGTCATGAGATTACGGTTATTGATACCAATTATAAGGCGGTGCAGGCGGTAACGGAAACCTATGATGTGATCGGCTATCATGGCGATTGCACCAGCTACCATGTGCAGCTGGAGGCGGGAATCGAACGTGCGGATCTTCTGATAGCGGCAACCGATCAGGATGAGAAAAATATGCTGGCATGCCTGATCGGCAGAAAGGCGGGACACTGTCAGACGATAGCCCGTGTCAGGAGTCCGCAGTATTCGGAAGAGATCCAGTATATAAAAGAAGAACTCGGACTTTCCATGTCCGTAAATCCGGAGTGGGCGGCGGCAGCGGAGATGGTGCGTCTGATTCAGGTTCCGTCTGCGTTGGAAGTAGATACTTTTGCAAAAGGACGGGTAAATCTTATCAGTCTGGTACTGCCGGAGGATTCAATTCTGGCAGATACCCGTATCTGTGATATTTTTCCAAAACTTGGAACAAACGCCTTAGTCTGCGTTGTAGAAAGAGGAAAAGATGTTATAATCCCCGACGGTAATTTTATTTTAAAATCCGGCGATAAGATTTCTGTAACCCTTTCACTTGTAGATATCAGCGATTTCCTGAATAAAGTAGGAATCAAAGCGAAGAAGATCCGGAATGTTCTGATCGCAGGCGGAGGAACTATGGCGTATTATCTGGCGCAGCGTCTGCTCAAACTTCATATGCAGGTAAAGATCATTGAGAAAAATATAGAACGTTGTGATGAATTAAGCGAGCTTCTTCCAAAGGCGATCGTTATTCATGGTGATGCGACGGATAAAAAGGTTCTGATGCAGGAATCAGTAGAAAAAATGGATGCTGTCTGCGCCCTGATGGACGCTGATGAGGAGAATATCCTGCTTGCCTTATATATAAATAAGATGACAAAGGCAAAAATGATGACGAAGGTCTATCGGAATTCCTATGAAGAAGTAGTAGAAGCTATGCCAATCGGCAGGATCATTTCCACAAAGCGTCTGACGGCGGAATATATTATCCGATATATCCGTTCCATGCAGAATACCCTTGGAAGCAATGTGGAAACCATGTATAGGATGATGGACGACAGGGTAGAGGCATTGGAATTTAATGTGAGTGAGGCTTCCAAAGTGACGCATACCACGCTTATGGATCTGAAGATCAGACCGAATACCCTGATCTGCTGTATCAATCGGAAGGGTACGATCATCCGTCCCGGCGGAAAGGATATGATCCAACCGGGAGACAGTGTCGTTGTAGTAACAACAAAAACAGGATTAAATGATATTGATGAGATTCTGATGAATTAACAGGAGCTTCGATATGAATTATTCTATGATCTTTTATACACTTGGCTGTATTCTGAATTTTGAGGCTGCGTTTATGCTGCTTCCGGCAGTGGTGGGCGTTATTTTTCAGGAACCGTCGGCAGTATATCTTTTTATCAGCGCTGCGATCAGCGCTGCCATCGGCACGCTGCTGGTTATACGGAAACCGGCAAAGAAAAAGATCCACGCGAGAGAGGGACTGGTCGTTGTCGCTCTGGGCTGGATCGTAATGAGTCTGATGGGCGCAGTGCCTTTTATCATAAGCGGATATATACCGTCCTTTACGGATGCCGTATTTGAAACGGCTTCCGGATTTACCACAACCGGTGCAAGTATTCTGCCGAATGTGGAAGCTCTCTCCAAGTGTATGTTGTTCTGGAGAAGTTTCACCCATTGGATCGGCGGAATGGGCGTACTGGTTTTTATTCTTGCCATTCTGCCTTCGGCAGGCGCCGATCAGATGCATATCATGCGTGCGGAAAGCCCGGGACCGTCGGTGGATAAACTGGTACCGAGAGTCCGTCAGACGGCGCTTATTTTGTATGTCATTTATTTTGTTATGACGATGATCGAGATCATTGCCCTCTTTATCAGCGGCATGGGATTTTTCGATGCGGTCTGTATCAGTTTCGGTACAGCCGGTACGGGCGGATTCGGCACCCGGGTCGACAGTCTGATGAGCTACGGCTCGGCGTCACAGATCATCGTGACGGTTTTCATGCTGTTATTCGGCGTGAATTTTAAATTTTATTATCTGTTTCTCTGTAAAAAATGGAAGGAAGCCCTGAAATCCGAAGAAGTTCGCTGGTATTTTATTATCTGGGCCGGCGCGGTTGTATTGATTTCAGCCAGTATATTGAAGGATATCGGAGATTTCGGAAGCACCCTGAAGCATGCGGCGTTTCAGGCGGCTTCCATAATGACAACGACCGGTTTTTCTACGGCTGACTTTAATCTCTGGGGAACGCTTCCGAAGATCGTTCTGGTTACTCTTATGTGTATCGGCGCCTGTGCAGGCAGTACCGGCGGCGGAATCAAAGTGTCCCGGATCGTTCTTTATTTTAAACAGGTCCGGAGAGAAGTTTTGTCTCTGATCCACCCAAGAAGCGTTCGGAAAATAAATATGGATGAGAAATGTGTGATGGATGAAACCATCCGGAATCTGAATGTCTTTTTGATGATCTATATTATCATCATGGCTGTATCGGTTTTGATCCTCAGTCTGGACGGTTATGATTTTGAGACTACAGTGACTGCGGTGACTGCCACCTTCAACAACATCGGTCCCGGCTTGGGAATGGCAGGACCGATGGGAGGGTTTGGTTTCTTTAGTAATCTTTCAAAGTGGACAATGATTCTGGATATGATCGCCGGACGGTTGGAAATCTTTCCAATCCTCGTTCTCTTTACACCAAGCACATGGAAGAAATGATTATTCCAATGCGCGCCTTATGGCGTCGCAGATCAGGATCGTCGTATAAGCCTGATCTTCCGGATATGTAATTTCGTCGATGGAACGAACGCCTGTGATCTGCGCATTGACAGAATCCAGTGCAGTAGGAAGCAGCGGATACATGGCAGTTACGGTTTCGTCCATGTTTGCGATGTCCACATGGGAGATACGGTCGGCGTCAACGGTTACGGTAACGGCGAGGTCATAGCCGCCCAACGACATTACGGTGGTATAAACGCCCGGTTGATAAGCCATCTGGATAGGAGCGTCCGTCGTCGGCTGGGAAGCAGGTTGTTCTGTGAATTCTTCTGTGATCGCCTCTGCGGATCCTTCTGATGAATTCTGAATAGCTCCTGCCGATGTTTCTTGAACAGTTCCTTCCGGTGTTTCCTTAATAACTCCTTCCGATGTTTCCTGAATAGCTCCTTCTGCGGAACCTTCCAATGATTCCTGCATAGATTCTTCCGTAGATACTTTCGCGTCCGCTCCGTCTGAGATGACGCTTTGTGCGGTGCTTGAATTCGGCTGCTTTTTCTGTTCTTTGTTTTTGGAGGAGAACATATAGATAAGCAGACACACAAGCAGAATTCCAAGCACGATGAATATTCCTGTGTATATCAGCTCTTTCGCTTTAAAAACAACGATTTTCGTTTTCGAAGACATAAAAATACCCTCCTTGTCAATTATTATAAATATATTCAAGGAAGGTATTTTTATGATTAAAGATATGTTTAAAGTCTTGTAAAACCGTTCTCGGAAATGATGCCGTCCAGCTTTATGCCTGCCTGACAGAGCGGACAGTTGTTCGATGGATGTGACGTATAGTTATCAATATCATTGGCATGGAAAATGCCGTTTATCTTGTGACCGTTGATTTCTTCCGTACCTGTGAAAATTGCAGATACGCCTTCTACGATACCGCCGTAGTACTCAATACATTCCATTGCTTTATCAACCGTATGACCTGTAGTTGCGGTCGCAAGCAGAAGCAGGATATGCTTATTCCGGACCATATGGATCATGTTATCGCGGAAAGTCAGCTGGCCGATGGAGTTCTGCTCCGGCGTGATAACATAGATCGTACCGTGCGCGTTCATGGACATGATACCGGAATTTGTTAATTCGTCCGCCAGATAGGCGCCGATCACGTCCGTTCCGTCCATACAGATGATCGTGTCTACAACCGTACTGGATATGTATTCAGAGACCATGGACTTGGCAACGGCTTTTGCCTCATTACTTCTGGCCTTCAATGTAGTGAGGTCGATGAAGTAATTGATATGGCTGGATGTTGTTGCAAAATGTCCCGGTGTGACCCGAAGATTAATCAGATTATTATATCGAGAATTGATCTTAAATGTTTCCATATTTAAACCCCTTTCGTAATCATTCAAAATTCTGCTTTCTAGTATAATATGATTTTTCCTGTATGACAAGCAAAAAAAATATGATACAATAAATCATCAGGAGGAAAAGAGCATGGCTGTGCAGTTTATCATCGGTGCATCGGGAACCGGAAAATCCTATTATCTGAATCATAGGATCATAAAAGAGGCAGTGGAACACCCGTCCCAGAAATATATCATGCTGGTACCGGAGCAGTTCACCAGCGAACTTCAGCGGGAAATGATAGCGCTTCATCCGGATCATGGATTTATGAATATTGATATTATCGGTTTTAACCGTCTGGCATATCGGATTTTTGAGGAACAGAACGTAAAGGTCGGGGCTGTTCTGGAGGATTTTGGAAAAAGTATGCTGATCCGGAGAATCGCCGGAAAAATGAAAGATGATTTTTCTGTTTATCAGAACTGCGTTGACAAGTACGGCTTCATCGATGAGGTGAAATCCCTGTTTTCGGAATTGTTTACATATGCCGTATCTGAACAGGATATCCGTGCAGTGATGGACCGGCTTTCAAAGGAAGATGAGCTGTATCTGAAATTACAGGATATTATGCTGATCTACCATGCTTTTACAGAATATATCGAGGGTTCCTATATTGTTGCCGAACAGACGGTAGAGCTTATGGCTGATTATATCAAGACATCAGAGCTTGTAAAACAAAGCGTGATCTCTATGGACGGATTTACAGGCTTTACGCCGATACAGATGCGGCTGATACGGGAACTTCTTCTTTATGCAAAGGAAGTCCGGATCACGGTTACGATTGACAGGGAGAATTTTTTCCGGAATTCTGTGCGGGAACATGAGCTTTATTATCTGAGCAGACAGACGATAGACCGTCTGAACAGGCTGATCGAAGAAAACGGCACAGTGCGGGAAGAAACGGTTGTTATGGAGCGCAGTAAGACGGGGCGTTTTGCTTTGGCGCCGATGCTTTCTCATCTGGAACAGGCAATCTTCCGTTATCCGGGCAGGGTTTATGAAGCGCCTGTCCCTGAGAGCGGGGAAATCGAAATCTGGGAATGTCAGAACCGGAGAGAAGAAATGGCGTGTATCGCGGAGGCGATCCGGAACGCCGTAAGATCCGGATATCGTTATAGCGAGATAGCTGTGGTTACTGCGGATTTAGAGAATCTTTCAGAATATGCAGGAAAGATACTGGATGATTATCATATTCCGTATTTTATGGACTACAGCAGGAAAATGAAAAATAATCCGTTTATGGATGCCCTGAAGCTTCTGTTGGAAATGCCGGATCGGAATTTTGATTATGAAAGCGTATTTTCATTCCTGAAGTCAGGCATTGTTAGTGAACTTTCCGAAGATATGATAGAGAAGCTGGAAAACTATGCGGTTGCAAGAGGGATCCGCGGATATTCCGGCTGGAAAAAAGCGATTCCGGACGCCGGATTTAGTGGACTAGAACAGGTCCGGATACAGTTTATGAATCTGATCGAACCTTATTATCCGGTTCTGAAGAAAAAAGAAGCGGCAGTTTCCGAATATGTGACTGTCTTATTGGAATTCGCTGAAAAGATGGATTATGAAAATCGGATTGCCATTCAGGCGGACGCTTTTGAAGAGGAAGGTAAATTCAGCGAAGCCGCTGCGTACAGGCATTTGTATGAAAAATTGCAGGAGCTTTTTCAGAAACTTAATACGATCATGCCGGAAGAACGGATGCCGCTGCATGAGTTTCTGGAGATCATAAGGCTTGGCATGGATGAAATCTCTATGGGGATCATTCCTCCGACGCAGGATATGCTTGTGATCGGCGATATCAACCGGACGAGGCTGGGTGCAGTAAAACTTCTTTTTTTTGCCAATATTAATGATGGGATCATACCTTCGCTTGGAAAATCCGGAAGGATCTTAAGCGACAGGGATAGAGACTGTCTGGAAAGCTGCGGCATAGAGATGGCGCCTACAGACAGGATGAATGTATTTATTGAACAGTTTTATCTGTATCTGATCATGACAAAGCCGAGTCAGAAGCTGGTGCTTTCTTACAGCCGTATGGGAAATGATAATGCCGCCATGGAACCTTCTTATCTGATCGACCGGATATGTTCTATATTTCCGGGGCTGCAGCCAATGCAGAAAACTGTGACGGAAGGCATGGGGACTTATGAAACCGATATTTATTTCCTGACAGAGAATATACGAAAGCTGATTACGGAACCTGAAAGCGCAGACCTTAAAAAGACAGCGCTCCTATATAAATTTTATGAGAAAGAATCAGAAGGACTGGTTCCGGAAATTCTCCGCAATGCATATTTGTTTGGAACTCGCTCGACGGTACTCTCTGCGGAGGCAAGGGATGCTATCCGGAAACGGCTTCTTTCCGTGTCGGTTTCCCGGCTGGAGCGGTATGCATGCTGTGCATATTCATATTTCCTGCAATATGGATTAGGACTTCGGGAACGGCGACGTTATGAAATGGACGCAAGAAATATCGGAGATATCCTTCACCTTGCCTTAAAGGAAACCTTCTATGAAATCCGGAAAGATCATGGAAATGATTGGGAGCATATACCGGAAGAGGAAGTTTTAGCCATTATGGAACAGAAGGTTTCTTATGCCTGTGAGACAGAGAAAAGCGGGATCCTGTCAGACGAGGGCAGGAACCGTTTTGTCATACAAAGTCTGCAGGATATTGGAAGGCGTACGATCCGCACTCTGCGCTATCAGATACTGCAAGGGAAAATGAAACCGACCTATTTTGAACATTCGTTTAACGGTCTTTCCGGTATCCGCGAGGCGATGCTTTCCGTTTCCGGTGAAGAAATCCCGCTTGCCGGTGTGATTGACAGGGCGGATATAAATATCGAAGGCGATAATATTTATGTAAACCTGATTGACTATAAAACCGGAAATAAAGAATTTAAACCGGAGTATTTCTATGAAGGGCTGGAACTGCAGCTGGTCGTATATATGAATATCCTGCTGGAAATTGTTGCAAAAGACTATCCAAACCGGAATGTAATCCCGGCAGGTATGTATTATTATCATGTAGACAACCCTTACCTTTCTGATGAATCAGTAATAGAAGAATCGGAAGAAACGGATCCCGATGCCTTGGAAGAAAAGATCCGCAGTGAGCTGAGACTTCGGGGGGTGCCAAATATCGAACCGCATGTAATGGAGATGCAGGAACGTGATATTTTGGAAAAAGATTCCGGCGCCGTAATACCTGTGGATTTTAAAAAGGGAGAACTGAAAAGCTCCACGCTTGCAGTAAATGAGAAGCAGTTCCGCACCCTCTGTGCATTTGGGAAAACGAAGCTGGAGGAACTGTCTGAAAAAATCGTATCCGGCGTTTTTCCAAAGCAGCCGGTAAAAAAGGGCAGGAATATTCAGTGCGAATACTGCGCATATCAGGAGGCGTGCGGGTTTAACCGTATGCTTCCGGGGCAGAAGATCCGTACCATAAATGAAAGTGCGGGCAATCGGAAGGAAATCTGGAAGAAGATGACAGATACGGAAGTAGATCAAGAGAAAGGCGGCAATGCAGAAGATGGAATGGAATCGTGAACAGAAGCAGGTCATAGAAAGCAGAAACGCCAATATCCTCGTTTCTGCTGCAGCCGGCTCCGGTAAGACTGCCGTCCTTGTCGAGCGGATCCTGGGTTTTCTGATGGATAAAGAGAATCCCTGCAATATTGACGAATTTTTGATCGTGACCTTTACCAATGCGGCAGCGGCGCAGATGAGGGAGAAAATTGAAAAAAAGATCGGGGAGGCGGTTCGGGCAAATCCGGATGACAGTCATCTCGTAAAACAGATGTCTCTGATCCATAAGGCGGATATTACAACAATTGACGGATTCTGTATGCGTATTCTGAAAGAATATTTTCATACGGCAGGCATTGACTCCGCCTTTACGATCATGGACAGTCATCTGATGGAATTATTAAAAGATGATATCTTGGATTCTGTGTTTCGGAACCATTATGAAACAGAAGGATCCGATGACTCAGGGGAGGACAGTTTCTTTCGTCTTGCGGAAGCCTTCAGCGCCATAGAAAATGATAATGGGTTAAAGAAGATCATTCTGGAGATCTGTAAGGTGGCGGACAGCGCCCCGGAACCAAAGGCGTGGCTTACGGCAGCCAGAGAAAACGCGCATATTAAGACGAAAGAGGAACTGGATGAGGCTCCGTGGATGAAAGCATATATTGCGGATATAAAAAAGAGGGCGTCGCTCTTTCTGGATTATGCCCAAAAAGGGATTGAAATCTGTAATCGGAAAGGTGGCTGCGGTAAAAACATCGAAGTTGCCATGTCAGATATGGAGATTTTGAAGAAAATTGCAAACGCCAGAACTTATCAGGAAATCTATGATGGATTTCAGCTTCCGGTTCTGAGATTGAAAAATGTCGGCAAAGATGTTCTCGTACAGGAAAATTATCAACAATTTAAAGACAACAGGGAGCAGTATATCAAGCCGTGGAAAAAACTGGCAGGAATGCAGAAAGAGCCGGAAGTCATATTAAAAGAGATTGAAAATACCGGTTACTGGATGGATGCTCTGATCGACCTTTCTTTCCAATATCTGGACTGCCTTTCGGAAGAAAAAAAGAAACGCAGGCAGTATGAATTTTCAGATATTGCTCATATGGCATATCATATTGTCTGTCAGGGATATGACGAAGAGGGTATTGCTGTTCCGACGGAAAACGGAAAACGGATCTCAGAGCGTTATCGGGCAATTTTTATTGACGAGTATCAGGACAGCAATTATATTCAGGAAGATATTCTGACTGCTGTTTCAAAACGTCATCTGGGCATTCAGAACCTTTTTATGGTAGGCGATGTGAAGCAGAGTATTTACCGGTTCCGGATGGCAAGACCGGAGCTTTTTCTGGAAAAATACAGGACGTATTTGGAGGCGGTAACGGATGATGTTAAGAACCGTCGTATTAATCTGAAAACAAATTACCGCTCCAGACCGGAAGTGTTGAATGCGGTAAACTTTATATTTGAAAATATCATGAAATCTGATCTTGGCGGTATACAGTATGATGAAGATGCAGCCCTGAAGTACGGCAGTCTGTATCCGGAAACGGAAGAAACAATTCAAAAAGATACGGAACTTCTTCTGGTTACGGATATGGAACGTGAGGAAAATGAAACAGCAGAGCCGCCGGATGATGAGCTGGAAGAAATGAACGCGCTGGAATATGAGGCATACGCTGTAGCAAAAAGAATCCGGGAACTGACGGATCCGGAGACGGGAATTTCCGTATGGAAGGAAGAGGAAGGAAAATATGTTCCGGCACAGTATAGGGACTGCATGATACTTCTTCGAAGCGTGCGGACAAAAGGCGGCGTCTTTGAACGTATCCTTACGCAGGAGGGTATTCCTGTCAGTCTGGATAATCCGAACGGTTATTTTGACGCGCTGGAAGTAAGAACTATGCTTTCCATGCTGTCCGTGATTGATAATGCCAGACAGGATATTCCGCTTGCCGCCGTTCTTTTATCGCCGCTTGCGGATCTGACAGAGGATGAGATGGCTTATATTTCCGCAGAGCATAAGGCGGCATCGGACGACGAAAGAACCCTTTATGACCGGTGCCGGAGATTTACCGAACGATATATAAAATCGGAAAATGCGGCGTATAAACAGGCGGCAGGGAAGCTGGAGCATTTTTTCGATATTCTTAACCTCTCAAAACAAAAACGGGCGTTTTTATCAATTTCGGAACTGATACAGTACGTTTTAAAACTTACCGGCTATGATATCTACATTTCCGCTCTGCCGCATGGTAAAAGACGGATTGCGAACATCAATATGCTGATGGAAAAAGCAGCGGCATTTGAGAAGGGAGATTATCAGGGATTATTTAATTTTCTCCGGTATATGGAAAAGATCAGGATTCATGATCTGGATTTCGGCGAGGCCATGGAAGCAAACGGAAGTGAAAATGTTGTCCGCATTACTACCATGCATAAAAGTAAAGGGTTGGAATATCCGATCGTATTTGTCAGCGGACTTGGACAGAAGTTTTTTAAAGGTGATACGAAACTTCCGATCACCATTCATTTGGATCATTATATTTCCATGCAGTATATTGATTTCGTAAAACGGATCCGCCGGAAATCTTTTATGCAGGAAATATATCAATATCTGGAAAATCTGGATGATCTGGCAGAAGAACAGAGGCTCTTATATGTAGCGA
Source organism: uncultured Lachnospiraceae bacterium (assembly GCA_947631605.1). GTDB lineage: Bacteria > Bacillota > Clostridia > Lachnospirales > Lachnospiraceae > CANRMC01. The sequence continues at coordinate 3,666 of CANRMC010000052.1, read as the reverse complement.
TGACAAGAGCAAGAGAGAAGCTGATCCTGACAGGCTCTGTAAAAAAACTTCCGGAATCAGGCGGTCTTGATTATTCCGCAAGGAGCAGCGTATCCGGTTATTTAGGCTGGATCATGCCATGCATAAATAAGGATCCGCAGGAAAAATATCTGAAAAGAAACTTTATAGACCGGAGAGAACTTCTCAGCGGCTATGCAAAAGATACGGTTCAGAGTGTACTGGAATATACAGACGCAGAAACGCGTATCGCAGATCAGGATGTGGAAAAAGAACTTGCGGAAGCAGAGAGCCGGTACCATTATGAATATCCGTTTATGGAAGCGGTAAATCAGAAAGTAAAGATGTCGGTTACGGAAATCAAGAAACTTGCCATGTATCGTCAAAGTTCGGACGAGAGTGAGACAGCGGTTTTCGGTTTACAGGAGGAGCAAAAAAACACCGGTGCAAAACGGGGAACCGTCATTCACAAGCTGATGGAGCTTCTGGATTTTAATGCTGTCCATAGTAAAGAGGAAATGCAGACGGAATTTAAGCGTCTGCTCAAACTGGATATTTTTGATGATGAAGAACGGCAGATGAAAGGGTTGGAGAAAATAGCGGAAATCTACGAATCCGATATTTTCCGGAGAATGCAGCAGGCGGATGCAGACGGTCTTTTATATAAAGAGCAGCAGTTTACGGCAGGCGTTCCGGCGTCTCATATCAGAAAAGAGATCACAAATCCGGACATGGTTATCGTTCAGGGAATCATAGATGTATTTTTCTATGAAAATGATGAAATCGTACTTCTGGATTACAAAACGGACCGCGTGGACTGCGGTGGTACACTGGCGGAACGTTATCAGACACAGTTGGATTATTATGCGGAAACATTGGAACGGTTGACAGGAAAAAAGGTGAAGGAAAAGCTGATCTATTCCTTTGCTCTGAATGAAATCGTATCTTGCAGTTAGGAGGAAATATGATGGCAAGGACAAAGCAGGAAACAGAAGGAATTTCCCTTTTGGGAAATCAGAACACGCAATATAAAGATGATTATGCGCCGGAGGTTTTGGAGACGTTTATAAACAAGCATCCGGATAATGACTATTTTGTAAAATTCAACTGTCCGGAATTTACAAGTCTCTGTCCAATCACCGGACAGCCGGATTTTGCAACTATTTACATCTCGTATGTGCCGGACAAAAAAATGGTAGAGAGTAAGAGCCTGAAACTCTATCTGTTCAGTTTCCGGAACCATGGGGATTTCCATGAGGATTGCGTAAATATCATCATGAAGGATCTGATCCGCCTGATGGATCCGAAGTACATAGAAGTCTGGGGTAAGTTTACGCCGAGGGGCGGCATCTCCATTGATCCATACTGCAACTACGGAAGAGCGGGCACGAAATGGGAAGAGGTAGCATGGAACCGGCTTGCAAATCATGACTTATATCCGGAAAAGGTGGACAATCGTTAAGATGAAGGAAGCAGAAGCATATATACTGGGGATTCCGAAGTTTGCCGAAAAGATCGGAACAGAAAATCTGGGTATTCTGATGGAGCGGCTGGGAAATCCGCACCAAAGCATAAAAACAATCCATATTGCCGGAACAAACGGAAAAGGTTCTGTAACGGAAATGCTCCGTTCCATGCTGACGGATGCCGGATATCGGACAGGCGCATTTACGTCGCCCCATCTCGTTTCTATACGGGAACGGTTTGCGATTGACGGTAAAATGATTTCCGAGGAGGACTTTCTGTCCTGTTACCGACTGGTCCGTAAAGAATCGGAGGAGCTGGCAAAAGAAGGCGTCGGACACCCTTCTTATTTTGAATTTCTCTTTGCAATGGCGGCTGTTTATTTTCGGGAACAGAAAGTAGATTACGCAGTATTTGAAACCGGTATGGGCGGGCGGCTGGACGCTACAAATCTGCTTTTGCCGGAACTATCTGTGATTACTTCTATCGGTTACGATCATATGCAGTATTTAGGAGATACCATAGAAAAAATCGCATGGGAAAAGGCGGGTATCATAAAAAACGGGGTGCCGGTGGTTACCCATACCCAAAATGAGACTGCCGGCAGGGTGATCCAAAAAGAAGCGGAAGCGCGGCATGCAACATGGATTCCTGTCGAAAAATCAAAAGTTATAATAAATGAAAAGTCGCTTCATACCATTGATTTTTCAGTTGAGAGCCGTTATTATAATTATTACAGCTTAAAGCTCTGTACCGGCGCTCTCTATCAGGTAGACAATGCCGTTACTGCTATGACTGCGTTTCATATTCTTCTGTCAGACCGCTTATCTGCTGAAAGCATGGAACAGGCGGTCCGAAAGAGTCTTTCTCATTTCTTTTGGCAGGGGCGCATGGAATTTATCCGGTTTAACGTTGTTGTGGACGGCGCCCATAATGAAGATGCTATGGAACGTTTTATTGAGAGTGCAAAGGAAATTTCCGATTCTTATGGTGGCAGCAGGACAAAGCTTTTGTTTGCCGTATCCAATGATAAAGATTATGATACGATGATCCGTATGATTACAGAGCGTCTGGCATTTCATACCATTTATATTACGGAACTACATTCGGATCGGAGAACAGACACAGATAAGGTACGCCGGATCTTTCAGAAATACCTTGGAGATTCGCATGATACGGTTCTTGTAACGGATGATGATATTCATCACAGTTTAGACCATGCCATAGAAGAGTTAAAGGATACGGAGATGCTTTTCTGCGTGGGTTCCCTGTATCTTGCTGGTGAGATCAGGGAGCATTTTTACAGGAGGAAAGAACATGATTGATTTTGATGAAGAACTGAAGCGATTTCAGCCGAGCCTCGAAGTGGATCAGACGGAAGAGGCAATCTACAGTAACGACCTGAAGGATATTACGGATGTTGTGCTTCAAATGACAAAGGATCTGAGAGGAATCAAGTAGTATGGCAATTCGAAAAAGATGCCTGTACTGCGGCGCTCCGGTCAGAACCAATGATTACTGCACAGAATGCGGACTCGGTCAGGCATTTCTAAAAAAAGCATATAATACATCCGGTTATCATTATAATATCGGTCTGGATAAAGCCAGAGCCAGAGATTTGTCCGGCGCGATTGATTCTCTGAAGATGTCGCTTCGTTATAATAAACAGAATGTGAGTGCGAGAAATCTGCTGGGACTCATATATTATGAGCTGGGTGAAACGGTGCTTGCTCTCAGCCACTGGGTTATGAGCGCAAATTATAAGCCGAAGGATAATCCTGCTATCCGGTACTTAAAGGAACTGCGGGACGATCCGAAACGTCTGGAGGACGTGAGCCAGATTGCAAGAATGTATAATCAGGCGCTGGCTTATGCGAAACAGAGGGATTTCGATCTGGCGTTCATACAACTGAAAAAGACCATAAGTTATAATCCGAATTTTGTAAAGGGTTATCTTTTGATGGCGCTTATCTACATTGAACAGGGAAGAAACGGAAAGGCGAGGAAATGTCTTTCGCGGGTTCTTGCGATCGACCGGACAAATACGATGGCGATCCATCTTTTACGGGAACTTGGGGAGACGGAAGAGACGATCATCCGTATCCGTGATGACAGTGAAGAACCGGATGAGGATGGAGAGTCCTATTATGGAGTTTTTCAGACAGAATCGGAAGACGGCGCCCGTCCTGCGAGAAAGATCGAGCC
>CANRMC010000051.1 GCA_947631605.1 uncultured Lachnospiraceae bacterium | reverse complement strand
TCCATGCGACTTCGGCACTAGGTGGATAAGTTGTACTTTTTTTAGTGCATAAAAAGACTCCACCACCCCATATCACATTTCACTCGTACTCCGAAACCAACAACAAAAACACTTTATTTTTGGTCAACATCATGTACTTTTATGCGAAGAAGAAATAAATCTATATCCATCTGGATTGAGATATACTACTCCGCCAAGCTTATGGAACTCATTATAAAAACGCCTCATAAACGGACCGATACGGCACACCATGATATAAACTATTGGGCGCTTGATCTTTTCATGTCTGATGATTTTACAGCACTCTTTTAATGCCGCTATATCATAGTAAATCGCTTAAGACGGTCCCAATTTCTCTGAAACTTTGATCCCGAAACAATGGGCGTATGATATATAAACTCATTTTCACTGATGATAGCCGCACCTTCCGTTTTGTATGGATTCATGCAACCATCGCCATTTGCTTTGCAGGCAACATGATATTTAATTTTGCTGTTGTTCTGGTGATACTCCGTCAGTTTGTTAATAAAGGTTTCATATCCTGCATGCTCTGCACTCCTTAACAGTTAACCGTATTTTAAATTCTGATCACTCTTGAGTCTTCTCACTGATTCTCAGATTCATCTCATCTTCCAGTGAATACCCCTCCGAGCTCGCCGTACCACTGTACTCCCCTTGACCTGCGGCCAAACAATCCCAACCGTCGGGTTATTCCATGCTATTCCGTCCTTATCATTTGAATGATAATCTATTCTTTATCCCAAAATCAGATGTACCATCGCAAAGCTTGTCTCCGGGAGAATCGAGGAGTAAGGATAGCAGCAGAGCACAATGTCAGCTCTTCTCCACAACCTCTAGTCCCACCTGCACCTCTACCATTCTTCCGAACATTTCCACCTCCAGATAAGCCTTCCGTTTATGCCTGTCAATCCGTTTTATGGATTCTTCCATCCCTGTCAGCGGTCCGTTCGTGATCCGCAGGTTTCCTGCCTCGATGATGCCTTCCGATATCTCCACCTTCTGCTTGCTGCCTCCGAGCCTCAGAAGCCAGCGCTCCTCATCAGCGGTGAGCGGTACGATTTCCTGCCCGGTTCCGAGAAGTTTCGTAAGCCCGATGACTTGTCTCAGCCACAGACTGAGTTCCTCAATTTTATCTGTAATCATAAAAACATATCCGGGAAATAGAATTTTTTCCTGAGTATGCCACCTGCCTTTATATCTCTTTTTTTCCTCATAATAAGGGATAAAACAGCGTTCAAGTACCTCACTGCCTATGATATTCCTGCACTGGCGGCAGATCGATTCCTCCGTGCCGGTGCGTACCTGCATCACATACCACATAAGAGGCCTCCTTTTTATCGGTTTTCCAGACGCGATGCCAGAATAAGGGCATGCTTCGCCATTCCGCCTGCTTCCGGCGGACTCAATCCCGGAATATGACCATCCATATCTTTAAACGCGGCAAAGCGACGATTTAATCATATGGAATCCTGAACATTTCTCTTGTCGACAAAAGCTTAATATAGTCTTAAAAACTACATATGTTTTACCCACAAAAAAATAAGGCTAGACATTTGTCTACCCTATCCCAAAAATCGAAATGTTACTGCAAATATAAAAAGACACATCTAATGTTTTGTATTAAACAAATATATTAGATGTGCCGTTTCGTCATCATACTTTTTAATGATCTGTACATAACTGCTCATATACCAGCCTTCATTCTCAATAACTTCTAATTTCTCACTCTGCCCTTTTTTACACTTTACTTTACACCTTTCCTTTTTCACGAAAGCTTTCTGGCAGATGAGAACAATCTGAAGCTGTTCGAGAATCAGAGGATTACAATATTATATCGGCTCAAATCACCAATATGTTTTCCCGAACGGAAAATATATTACAATGGCTTATTTGTTTTACTTCATCATAAAAAGGACAAACTATGCATAATATATTAAAGAAAGGAGGACACGATGAACAATGACACCTTGAGCAGCTGACTGAAGCTCACTCTGGCTATGGTGTTGAGTTCAGTGCATCGTCACAGTTTTCAGATTTCCATGGATAGCAGCAGTATTTGATACAAATATCATGATACTCATATAACCAATTCAGCAAGAAATATCTGACTGACTGTCACAAAAATACAAGCTTCTATGTCGGTGCTCAGACAAAATAAATCAGCGGCCGCAAAGGATTATAATCAAAAATCTTTATTTTGTAGATGATTGCGTATTACAATAATAAATTGTGAAAGGAAGGATTCTATGGATAATTTTGCAACTGCTCCCAACTCAAAAAAAAGGTATTACTTTGTTGTTCATACCTGTGATGAATATCTTGCTGGGACCGATTCAAACATTTTTGTAACACTGCATGGCGAAAAAGGCACTTCGGAATCTCAAAGACTTAATGGGCATATCAGCGGCAATGCGTTTGAGCGCAATGATTATGACTGTTTTTACATTGATTACGATCATGATGTTGGAGAAGTTTATAAAATCACTATACATACAGATGATATGTATGCCGGTTCGGACTGGAAATGCGATTATTTTCATATCAGCACGCAAGAAATTAATAAATCTTCCGATAATTGTAGTCAATTTATAGTTAACGAATGGATTCAAGATTCATCAAAAAATTATGAGTATATTGCAGACAAAGGCTATAACTATTCCTCAAAAGTAAAGAAGGATAATTTTGTGGTTATTCAATCAGGTGAGATCAATATCCCGCCCCATGCGACCTACAACCATGAAATAAAAACGAGCCTATCATATACCATCGATTATTCAGAAGTAGTAACCACCGATGAAAGTACAGGTGAAAGCATTTCACTTGATACAAAGGCAATCAAAGCCAATTTTGAATACAAAATAAACAATACAATTGAAACAACATCAAAAATTACTCTTAACAATACTGTTGAATTTACAGGTACTATATCAATCGCTGAAACATCCGACAAGCATCGCAGATATGCTGTTTTGTGGAATGAACGCCAGGACGAGTATTCCGTTGAAATGGGCAATATTATTTTGAAATTTACAATTCCTATTGAACGTACATTTGCAGGATTAAAACTGATAGACGATCCTAACTAATGAATTTGGGATTTAAATTTAAAACTGCATAAATGCATTTTTTAGAAATATAAATTACGGTTGCTGTCTTCGGACAACACCTTAAGAGAACCTGATGCGTCAGGTTCTCTTTTTCGCTATTCAGATATACAGCAAAACTTGACGCACTCATGCCGAGCGGCGTCCTGACTAACATACATAAACAAACCGGGCATATTCCCGAATCTATGATTCCATGCTTTTTCTCTTTTCAATTAAATTTTAATCCCCCATCGCCAGCACAGCTTTGCACCGTTTCTTATAACAGGCAATTCCATAACGCATAATCCTTGTGTAGCCTTCATCACGGAAAAACTGTTCGTAATTCTTCGACTCGATTTGCCTGAGCGCATTGGCGCATTGCTCGTCCAATCGATCATTCTCCGCATATTTCACTTCAATCAATATTCCTGTCAAATTATATTCATCTTCAATAACAATATCGCAGTACCCGTCTCCCGACTCTGCATTTGACCGTACATACCAGTCGTCCATGCACCGCAACAGACCAAGCAGATACCCATGATAAAAGTTTTCCTTCATAGACTTTTGTACGTTTGTATCCCTGATGCTGATCGTTCTGGACAGCAAATCTGAGAATTGTCTCCCAATCCCTTCTGCATCTCCCTTGCGAAACAGTTCACAGAATTCAGCTACCTTTGCAGACTCATGTTTGAGACTTTCATTGAACCACTCATAAATCTGATCTTTGAAGATTAGGCGAATCTCGTTGTTTGGAATGGCAAGCGTCAGCTCATTCTCATCAGATGGTTCATCTCGTGGAGTCAGGTATCCTGTCATCAGGAGCACACTCCAGATATTGTCATCCGATGAGTAAAGATCTGCATATGTCAGTTCCTGACGGATTTTTTTCCGTACTGTGCCGCCCTCGATAAGGCTCTCAATCTCCCTTCTCTGTGCAACGCCTTTCGTCCGGGCAACAAATCTCCGTATGATATCATTCCCGCTAGTGTTGGTCCAATACGATTTCGGCCGGGAATTTCGGTCGTTGCGAAGATCATAGCAATGATTAATCACATCCCACGGGCAGTAGACTTCTGCTTTTCCAAAGCGGTAGCCATCATACCATTCTTTTACAAGACTATAGCGGTCAGAACAGCCATAATAGACCAGCATATTCCGTACTTCTTCATCTGTGAAACCAAAAAATTCATCAAAAGTTGTATCTGTAATGGTATGAACCCGGACATTATTCAGTCCTGTGAATATACTTTCCTTTGAGACACGCAGACATCCTGTCAAGACAGCAAAAAAAAGATTCTCGTTAGATTTCAGTGCCTGATTCATTAGATTCCGAATCAGCACAATCATTTCCTCGTAGTATCCGGCATTGTAAGCTTTGTCCAAAGGAACGTCATACTCATCAATCAGCAGGATGACCTGTTTGCCATAATGTTTGCAGAGCAGCTTCGATAGATTTAGAATACTGCTTTCAAGAAGATCACCTTCCATCTGATTTCCCCGCATATCAAGCAACACTTTTTTTTCTTCATCTGTCAGCTTATCGCTGTTCAGCAGTTCCCCATGGCGAATCGCCTCACGGGAAATCAACCCTTTCAGCATCGCAAGAGCTTTCACATAATTCTCTCCACTGACAGCTTTCAGTGATATGAAAATCACTGGATATTTACCCATATGCTGTTCATAAATCTCAGTCTCTCGCGAAATATTCAGGCCTTCGAACAATTCTCTGTTCCCATCTATTTCAAAAAAGCAACGCAGCATATCCATGTTCAGCGTTTTCCCGAACCGCCTCGGACGAGTGAATAAATGAACCGCACTCCAATCAGATAACAACTCTTTAATAAGGTTTGTTTTGTCAACATAATAAAGATCTTCCTTGCGGATTGTCTCAAAAAATTCCACCCCTACAGGAAGGCGCTTTGTATTCATCATCTGATCATTCATATGGCTCACCTCGATTTCCACTCTAATACTCGAAGTATATCATATTCACATGAAATCCTCAAGGAACAATCACGCAGTACAGACACATCCAATGCTTTGTTTTAAACAAATTTCATCCGCTTCCGTTCTTCCCTCATCGCTTCAACGACAATGTCCCTTGCCTTTTTTGCATCGTCATTTGTCAGCGGCTTTACATCTTTTAAGACATAGTCAATGCCAAGCTCCTTATACTTGGTCTTACCCATGTCATGGTACGGAAGGACATCCAGTGCCTTGATGTGTTTAAAATGCGCAATATAAGTTCCCAGCTGCTTTAAATATTTCGGAACATACGTGATATCCGGCACGATGACGTGGCGGATCCAGATTGCAACCTCCTGCTCGTCCAGGAATTTCAGGAAGTCCAGAATATTATCGTTCGGCTGTCCGGTTAATTTCTTATGCTCTTCCGGATCGATGTGTTTAATGTCCAGCATAACAAGGTCTGTGACCTTTGCCAGCTTCAGGTATTTTTCATAGATTTCCGGAATATTCCGGCGGAACATGATGCCGGACGTGTCCAGACAGGTATGGATATTCCGTTTCTTTGCCTCAGTGAAAAGCTCCAGCAGAAAATCGATCTGCGTAAGAGGTTCACCGCCTGTTACCGTGATACCGCCGTTTGTCATGAACGGTCTGTAACGTTCATAATCCTCCAGAATCTCCTGAACAGATTTCTTTTCGCCGCCGGCAGCCTCCCATGTATCAGGGTTGTGACAGTATTTGCACCGCATCGGGCAGCCTTTCACAAATACAACATATCTGGTTCCCGGACCATCCACTGTGCCTCCGGTAATAATTGAATGTATATTTCCATCCATAGTCTCTATCTCCTCTATTTTAATTTATTGAACCCGTCTTAAATTCTCATCCTGTGCTTTACTGTCTTCCGCAACAGGCTCCGGATCAGCCGCAGCCGTCCGGTCATACATTTCCTTCAACCGGTCGATCTCCGACTGATTCCGCAGAATGTCAACGGAAGGCATTTCAAACTCCTTTTTATTATTCTGAAGGAAACGGTATGCGATCATAAATGTAGTCTCGTCAAAAGCAGTCATATATTTATTATTCCAATCCTCGACACATTCATCCACAGATGCATATTGTTTCGGCGGATTTTCGCTGAAAATACGTTCAAAACTATCCAGGCATATCTGCTTTTGCATAGCAAAATCAGAAGACACGTTCTGAACCGGAAACACTCGTAAATATGCCCGCAGCCAGCCGCTGGTTCCACGGTACCATTCAAAAATAGTATCGTAAGTCTCCTGCATATCACAAACCTCTTTCTCCCAGTTCGGCGACATGTAAGAGGCGTCCACGATCCGCTGGATCTCCTGCTCTGTAAGATTCAGGTTATACCGCTCGCTGAATTTTCGTACGATCTTGATCCGTTTCGGAACTGCTCTCGTAAGATCCGTTTCCCGCTTTCGGGTTTTCTCTCTCGCTTTTTTCTTTGGAGCCTCGCCTTTTCCGAGCAGCATTCTCAAAAACTTTATAATAACAGCAAATATGACAATATAAATTCCAATGCCCTGAAAAGCGATGACGCCTGCGAAAGTAAGCGGTATGATCATCGGCACGATCGATACGATGATCGTAAAAAGGATGACTCCCCGAAATATTTTCGGAACCCATGAGCGGACTTTTTCATAGACCTTCGGGTTGTTCCTGACAAATAAAAAGTACCAAATTAAAAATACAAAAAACAGTGACATACTGTTCTCCTCCCAGACGGCAGTACCGCCGAACCATGTCCTACTGTTTAATTATAATTTCTGGCGTAAAAAAATACAATATCTGAATCCGGTTTTTAATCTACCTTTAATAAAAAAGCCCTCCTTATGCGTTGCCACATAAGGAGGACTTCTGGTTTTTACTCCCGAAAATTAAAGTGACTCGTGGAATGTACGGGAAATAACATCATTCTGCTGCTCAGGAGTAAGCTTAATGAAGTTTACTGCATATCCTGATACACGAATGGTAAGCTGCGGATAATTTTCCGGATGCTTCTGAGCATCAAGAAGCGTATCTCTGTTGTATACATTTACATTCAGGTGATGTCCGCCTTTTTCAATATATCCGTCTAACATTCCAACTAAGTTATCAATCTGTGCTGTACTAGCCATTTTAAAATCCTCCTATTCAAAATATTTATTTCCGGTATTATTTCCGGGTGTGCCGCCCATGACTTGCATGCTGCGGTTTAATTGTTTAATTCGGAGAAGGCATCATCCATGCCCTCCATCAGAGTAGGAACGGAACATGCCAGGTCGCCCTTCGCACAATCCAGACAGCCCAGAGTCTGAACCGTCTTTCCTTCCTGCTCCGGGTCTACGGAAACATTGATGTGTCCGTGACCGTTCTCAACCATGTTATCCAGCATGGAAACAAGGTCGTTGACATTGTTTAATTTGTCATCCATACTATCAACCCTTATTATTTATCCAGATCAAGGTCAACATCCAGGTCGCCTGCAAATACCTGATCTTCTTTTCCGAGTGCGCCCGGAATAATGGAGAAGGTATTTGAGATACCATCCTGTGAATCCATGAACGGAAGTTTTGCTACAGATGAAAGTGATGCATAAGCACCATGCGTATCTCTTCTGTGTACTGGGTTAGCGCCCGGTGCAAATGGTGCGCCATGCTTTCTACCACAAGGTGTATCACCTGTATTCTTACCATAAGTTACGTTTGAAGTAATTGTAAGAATTGACATGGTAGGGAAACCGTTTCTGTATACATGGTTCTTTCTCAGTTTTGCCATGAATGTTGAAACAAGGTTTGCTGCGATCTCGTCTACACGGTCGTCATTGTTACCATATTTCGGGAAGTCGCCCTCTGTTTTGTAGCTTACTACGATACCCTGCTCATTTCTGATCGGGTAAACCTTTGCATACTTGATAGCGGAGAGAGAATCGGCAACAATGGAAAGTCCTGCAAGACCGGTTGCGAAATATCTCTTAACGTCTCTGTCATGGAGAGCCATCTCAATTCTCTCATAAGCATACTTATCATGCATATAGTGGATGATATTCAGTGCGCTTACATAAACCTTAGCAAGCCATTCCATCATATCATCGAACTTGGAGTAAACATCATCGAAATCAAGCGGGCCGTCACCCTCAACCGGTCTGTACTTCGGTCCTACCTGAACGCCTGTGCATTCATCAACACCACCGTTGATCGCATACAGAAGACATTTTGCAAGGTTTGCTCTGGCACCGAAGAACTGCATTTCCTTACCGATTCTCATGGAGGATACGCAGCAAGCGATGCCGTAGTCATCACCATGAACAACTCTCATCATATCATCATTCTCATACTGAATGGATGAAGACTTGATGGACATCTTTGCACAATACTGCTTCCAGTTGATCGGAAGTCTTGTAGACCAGAGAACTGTCAGGTTCGGCTCCGGTGCTGTGCCTAAGTTGTCAAGGGTGTGCAGATAACGGAAGCTCATCTTGGAAACAAGTGTACGTCCGTCAACGCCCATACCGCCGAGTGACTCAGTAACCCATACAGGATCACCGGCAAAGATTGAATTATACTCCGGAGTTCTTGCGAATTTTACGCATCTCAGCTTCATAATGAAGTGATCAACGAACTCCTGAATCTCGGACTCTGTAAAGGTACCGTTCTTGAGATCTCTCTCTGCGTAGCAGTCTAAGAAAGTTGCTGTACGGCCAAGTGACATTGCAGCGCCGTTCTGCTCCTTAACTGCACCAAGGTAACCAAAGTAAGTCCACTGAATAGCTTCTTTTACATTTGTTGCCGGCTTGGAAATATCAAATCCGTAGGCAGCAGCCATCTGCTTTAATTCTCCCAAAGCTTTGATCTGCTCGGAAATCTCTTCCTTGCCTCTGATTACATCATCTGTGTAAACTGTACCAAATGATTCTTTCTGTTCTTTCTTGTCTTCAATCAGATAATCAATACCATAAAGTGCGACTCTTCTGTAATCGCCAATGATACGTCCACGGCCATATGCATCCGGAAGACCTGTAATGATGTGATTTGAACGGCATCTTCTGATTTCTGGATCATAAACATCGAAAACACCTGCGTTGTGTGTTTTTCTATGAGTTGTAAAGAACTCAACTATCTCAGGATCTACAGTGTAGCCATTGTCCTCACAAGCCTTTACTGCCATACGGATACCACCGTAAACATTCATTCCTCTCTTGAACGGCTTATCTGTCTGGAAACCTACGATTGTCTCCTTGCTCTTATCCAAATATCCCGGTCCATGTGATGTAAGTGTAGATACAACCTTTGTATCCATATCCAATACACCGCCGGCCTCTCTTTCCTTCTTGGAAAGCTCAAGAACCATCTGCCATAGGTCCTTCGTGTTCTGCGTAGGGTCTGCTAAGAAACTGTCATCGCCTTCATAAGGAGTATAATTTCTCTGAATGAAGTCTCTGACATCAATTCCTTTCTGCCACTTACCACCTACGAAGCCATTCCATCCTGTTGCTTCCATGATTTAAATTCCTCCTTTATTTATAATATTTTTATTGTTCTGATTTCATTATAAATTCAAATTGTATACACGTCAATGAAAAAAAAGCTTTTTTTTGTACTTTTTTTGATACATAGATTGTATACAATATACAATTTATTTTTGGAATATTATCTTTTCAGTCCATACATTTTGTGATATACTTTCAAGTGCTTTAAAAAGCAATAAAAATCAGTTCAGGAGGAATCAAAAATGAGCAAAACCGTTAATAAAGATATGCTGATTCGAGAAATCATCGAAATTGATGCCGGCAATGCCGCTATTCTTATGGCGTCAGGCATGCACTGCGTCGGCTGCCCTGCTTCCCAAATGGAAACTTTGGAAGAAGCCTGCGGCGTGCATGGCATGGATGTAAGCGAAGTTGTCAAAGACATTAACGAGTATCTTGCAAAGAAAGAGCAGGCGTAATCCTGCCGTTACCTTGTGATAAGGAGATTTCTTATTATGAATAATATAGATCAAAAATCAGTAAATGCGATTCGGATTCTGTCCGCCGACGCTATCCAGAAGGCAAACTCCGGTCATCCGGGACTTCCGCTGGGTTCAGCGCCAATGGCATATGAATTGTGGGCAAAGCATATGAAGCACAATCCGGCAGATCCGAAATGGGAGAACAGGGACCGGTTCATTCTGTCCGGCGGACATGGCTCCACACTGCTTTATTCTCTCCTGCATTTATTCGGCTACGGACTGACAATCGAAGATATGAAGAACTTCCGGCAGCTCGGATCTCTCACACCGGGACATCCGGAATACGGTCACACTGTAGGCGTAGAAGCGACTACCGGGCCTCTGGGCGCCGGCATGGCAATGGCTGTCGGCATGGCAATGGCGGAAAAGCACTTAGCTTCCATATTTAATAAGGAAGATTTTCCGATCGTCGACCATTATACCTTTGTTCTCGGCGGCGACGGCTGTATGATGGAAGGAATTTCCTATGAAGCCTTCTCCCTTGCCGGAACCTTAGGGCTGGACAAGCTGATCGTATTATATGATTCCAACGACATTTCCATTGAGGGCGGCACCAACATTGCCTTTCGCGAAAATGTTATGAAACGATTTGAAGCATTCGGCTTCCAGACTCTCCGCGTAGAAGACGGAAATGACTTAGAGGCTATCGGCGCTGCCATAGAAGCAGCAAAAGCCGATACGGAACGACCTTCCCTGATCGAGATCAAAACAAAGATCGGAGCGGGCTGTCCGGCAAAGGAAGGCAAGGCGTCCGCACACGGCGAACCATTAGGCGTTGAAAATGTCGCTGCCTTACGGGAAAATCTTGGCTGGACAGAAACCGAAAGCTTTGTAATTCCTGAGGATGTATATGCGAATTTCCGGAGTATTGCAGAGGAAAACGCCAAGAAAGAAGAGGCATGGAACCGGTTATTCGCAGCTTACGCAGAAGCATATCCGGATATGAAAGCGCTCTGGGACAGCTATCACGATGCAGACAACGCCAAGGTTCTCTATGACTTAGATGATTTCTGGAACGTATCAGACAAAGCGGAAGCTACAAGAAGTATCTCCGGAAAATTAATCAATATAATAAAGAACGTAGTTCCGAACCTGTTCGGCGGAGCCGCCGATCTGGCGCCGTCCACGAAAACCTATATGAATGACAAAGGGGATTTCTCAAAAGAAAATCCTTCGGGGACGAACCTTCACTTCGGCGTCCGCGAGCTTTCCATGGCAGCGATCGGAAATGGTATCTGCCTCCATGGCGGACTGCGGCCGTTTGTTTCCACATTCTTTGTCTTCAGCGACTATGTAAAGCCAATGGCGCGGCTTTCTTCCTTAATGAAGATTCCGACCACCTATGTGCTTACGCATGACAGCATTGGCGTTGGAGAAGACGGGCCGACTCACGAGCCGGTAGAACAGCTTGCAATGTTCCGGTCTATGCCGAACTTCTATATCATGCGTCCGGCTGACGCAACCGAAACCGCTGCCGCATGGTTCTTTGCACTGAACAAAACCGACGCCCCGACAGCGCTCGTTCTGTCCAGACAGAATCTCCCGCAGCTTGACGGTTCATCCAGGGACGCACTGAAAGGCGCATATATCCTTGAAGATTCCGAGAAAGAAACGCCGGATGCGATCATCATCGCAACCGGTTCCGAAGTTTCCCTTGCTGTAGAAGCCAGAAAACAGCTGCTGGAATCCGGCATGGACGTAAGAGTTGTCAGCATGCCGTGCATGGACCTTTTTGAGGAGCAGCCGGATGAATACAAAGAAATGGTTCTTCCGCGAAGTGTAACCAAGCGTGTTGCCGTAGAAGCGCTTTCTGAATTTGGCTGGGGCAAATACCTCGGACTGGATGGAACCTTCATCGGCATGCACTCATTCGGAGCCTCCGCTCCGGGCGGTCAGTTATTCGAGCATTTCGGAATTACAGTTTCCGCAATCGTCGAAGCCTTAACAAAATAAGAATCTTAAAACAATATGAAAAAGGCGTCCTGTCTTACACAGGGCGCCTTTCTTTTAACTATTTTCCTGAAAATATCTCTCCAGTGCAGCGCCATTTACAGCTCCGCAAGTGTCTGGAGTGCATTATCCTTTCGGATAACCTTATAATGCTCGTCAAAATATGCCGTCGTCGCATATGTTGTCCGATATGGCAGTGCATATTCACTGATCAGATTGCATGCCTTGATGAATTCCGTCTCAGAATCCGGTTCTCTTGTCATATACAGATAATATTTATTATCCTCAGGATTCTTATACAGGGTATTATCATTGTAATAAATGCCTTTTACCAATCTGGAAGCTGTCATCACATCATTCAGACTGCGGAACGAAAATACTATATGCTGCGCCGTCTTAGTCTGCTTACCGGCCATATTGGAGCGCATCTTCTGGTTTAAGCCTTTCGGCAAAGAATTTGTTATTTCCTCCGCCAGATTGCCGATTGCCTCGATCAGGCCCTCTGCCTCAGGCGGAATCTTGTTCTGCGAAATATGTGCAGAGCTTTCTGTTTCCTCTTCCGTTTCCTCCTCTTCATACTCATCCTCTTCCTGACTATCGGAAACAGAACGGGTAAAGCGGGAGAATCTGGTATCTAACTCGTCCGGATTCTCAACCTTTGTAATGATCAGAATCAGGGAGTCAGGCTGGACAGGTATCGCTTCTATCATAAGAGGCATCTCATCAACTTCAAAGCCCAGTTCAACCGAGGCCTGCTGCATCATTTCCCGAAACAAGCTCTTCGCCTTCTCAGTGCCATATGCAAGCTCCGTTAAGATTATCTCCTTTTCGGCTAAATCTTCTTTGTTCAGTGTGCATCTGATCTGGTTTTCACTAATACGTTCAATCTTCATGCAAATCACTCCTTCTATTTACATCTTTCTGCAAAGCGAACGATGTTCCAATACAACATCACTGAAACTATTATTAGTTTATCATAAATTTTTTACAAGTAAAGATATAAATTATATTTCACCAAAAATTCTTATTTTTAACACAATCTGGTACTTGTTTTTATTACCGGTTTCGTGTATTCTTTAAATAGATTTCTCAATTCTTCAGTTTCCGCCGATTTTCCGGCATATCCCGCAATAAAGAAACTGGAATCAATATTATCCGCCATATAAATCACACAGGAAATATATTCAATATATCACAGTTTTGAAAGCATTTTCGCATTTCCTGCTTCTATTATACGTGTATATTTATATGATATGCGGAAAAAGGGGGTGTTGCCTGAATTTTTTATCACTGAAGTATGGTTCTTTGGCATGTCCAATGAACCGGTAATCATTATGCAGCTTACGCATAAAACACGAAAATACGGATTGTAAGATCCATTCTAATGGCAGCCTGTCCCCTCAGGCTGCCTGTTTTTATCAGGCTACTATTATCAATCTGGAGAATGAAAAAAGCTGCGACGACCAATCTCATCGCAGCTTCTTTTTCAGTGTGTCAAGAAATTATGCTTCTGAAATACTTCCTGTCGGACATGTACCTGCACAGGAACCACAACTGATGCAAGCGCTTTCATCTATAACGAACTGGCCGTCTCCTTCTGAAATTGCACCTACCGGACATGCGCCTGCGCATGCGCCACAGCTAATACAAGCGTCACTGATAACAAATGCCATATTTTTAGTCCTCCTTACTATGAGTCTTAATGTTCTTCACACACTCATATTACTACAAATTATCCCTCAAAACAAGATAAACTTTCAAAATACAACATATAAATAC
Source organism: uncultured Lachnospiraceae bacterium (assembly GCA_947631605.1). Classification (GTDB taxonomy): domain Bacteria; phylum Bacillota; class Clostridia; order Lachnospirales; family Lachnospiraceae; genus CANRMC01. The sequence goes on along the minus strand of CANRMC010000051.1, from coordinate 1,257 downwards.
TGGAAATCACACGGATCTCCGGCTTATGTTCATAAGCCAGCAAAACAGTACGGCGGCAATCGTGCTGGCGAGCGTCGCAGCAAAGCCGGGCGCTATGATCATCCCGGGATTCACACTGCCATACTCACTCCTGTATGCGATCATATTAATGGGTATCAATTGCAGGGAAGATATATTTATAATAAGGAAGGTACACATTTCGTTGCTTGCCGTCATTCCCTCCTGTCCTGCCGTATAGTTCCCTCTTTCCTCCTCCAATTTTCCCAGTTCTTCCATTGCCTTAAGCCCCGCCGGAGTCGCCGCCCAGCCAAGTCCCAGTATATTTGCAATAAAATTCACGGCTATGTATTTTCTTGCCGGAGAATCCTTCGGCAGCCTGGGAAACAAAAATGATATGACAGGTCCTGCCTTGTCCGCCCATACTTCCACCAAGCCTGCCCGTTCCGCGATCTTCATCACACCGCTCCACATGCCTACAACGCCCAGCATGGTAATGCAGAGAGAAATCGCTTCCTTTGCAGAATCCACAGCTCCGTTTGATATTTCTCCCATCGTACCGGTTATTATCCCTGTCAGCATCCCCCCTGCTATCATAACAAACCAGATTATGTTCAGCATATTTGCACCACAATCCTACCAACTGATTCAGTATAGCATATGCGGGGAGAGGGAAATGAAGAACGGTGAAATGAATACAGGTATGAAAAATCATCGGCTTCCTTATCAAGCACGAACAATGGGAACGGCATGGCAAGCAGAGAGATTTACTTTGATTACACCTAATCTCTGAAAAATACTGTACAAATAACTTGCCCCGAACGTCCCCAGTTTCTTCGGGCCGGGCACAACACCGTCAAGCTCCACTGCCCTCCGATATGCTTTCATCACGGTGGATCTGGTGATGGATTTTTCCTTGGTACTGACGAACAGTTCTCCGCACCAGGAACCGGACTTGTCCTTCTTCACGCTGTAGGTGAACTCCACACCTCCGGAGCCGTTCCTACCGGAAGTTTTGAAGGGAGATCCCTGGAGGACTGCTATCCTGTCCCAAAGCAAAGACTCCGCCGCTTTATCATCTAATTGTCTCAAGAGCTCTGCAAAACAAGGTGCCGCTTGAGATTGCACATCTTCCCTACTTGCCTTCTGTTTCGCCCTGTATCTCTCACACCGACGAGCGTTGCTGCTCCGCTCTTCCAGCTTATAGACAACAGAACTATACGGAAGGTTTACAGACACACTCACCTTGCTGATCTTCAA
>CANRMC010000050.1 GCA_947631605.1 uncultured Lachnospiraceae bacterium | reverse complement strand
TGACGCTGCCGTTAATATTGGTAAGCTGAATGGAAAGAGCCTCCATACGTTTTCCAAGTCCTACCGTTCCCTGTGTTTTACCGTTTGACACCGGCTGCTGCCACCCGAAACTCTGAATATGGGCATTGTAACTCACTCCTGTCTCTCCGGTATTGGAAGACATGATCACGCTTTTTAGATTAGCAAGTTCTGTCTTTGCCCCCGCCTCATCAAACCACGCATAACGGAACAACGCATATCCTTTATATCCGTATTGCTGTGAGGTAAGATACTGTTTTTTCAGATTATCGGAAGAATCCGACCAGCCTTTATCGGTTGAAGATACGGTTCCTACCCGGTAAAGGGCAAGTCCAACATACATATCGGTTCCGTTCTTATTCAAAGACATCCATTCTTTCGCACGGTTTGTAAAAAGCGTGGTATAGTCGCTGCTCGTTTTATAATTATCAGTCCAATAAATCTGCGGCATCAGATAATCAATATATCCCTCAGCGGAAAGCCATGTATCTACATCCGCGCCTGCATTTCTGGCATTTGCAAGATTGCCTGCCGGACTGATACCAAGTTCACAGGACGGACGGATTGCTTTGATCGTCTGATACAGTCCCCGGATCAATTGGTTTACATTTGCTTTTCTGGCATCCACGCTCACGTTGTCGCCCATGCCGGACACATAAAAATAATCATCCAGATGAATCCCGTCCACATTGTAGTTACTTACGATTTCCTTTACTCCGTTCACGATCAGCTGGCGGGCGCCGTCCTTCGCCGGATCCAGCATAAGACATCTCTCATTTGCCGCCGTATACTCGATAATATCGCCGGAATGCTGCTGATAGAATACGGATTTCTGAACTTCCACAGTCATATCCGTCCGATTCGTTATACGATACGGATTGATCCACGCTTCCAGCTTCAGACCTTTGCTGTGTGCAATTTCCACCATGATCGCCAATGGATCATATCCCGGATCCGTTCCGTTTGAAGAAATGTATTTCGACCATGGATAGTAATCCGACGGATATATAGCGTCGCTCATTGCCCGCACCTGAACGATCAGCGTATTCAGATTGTTATTTACCGCATTGTTGCACATATTGGTAAAATATCTCCGAAAATCCGCTTCCTTCTGATCCCGCAGATACTTTTCAATATCCAGATAAGCAATCCAGCATGCGCGTTTCTCAGTGCCTGAGGCTGCATTTACCGTATCCGCGTTTTTTGGTACAAATGCGCATGTGACAGCTATTAAAACCGCCAGCAGAACCGCCGTGATCCTTCTTACGCCTTTGCCTTTCTTTTTCATTTTTCTGCCGTTCTTATTCATGAAAACCATCCTTTCTATTTTTTTCAACAAACTTCCATATACTTCTACTATACCTGTTTCGGGAAGCTATATCAAGATAATCTTACTCTGTAAAGACTGGGAATCTGTTCCAGACAATGTCCGAACCCGTTTATGATTCCCCGCTTGTTTTATCAATATACGTCGGCTCCGTCTTGGAATACACGATCTTCTGACTCTTATATAAACTGAAATAGCCGGACAGCATATACGTAATCGTCACCGTAATCAGATAATACAGCATGCCGTCTGCGCCAAAGAGTTCCAATGCAATAAAAAGCGAAGTCATCGGACTGTTTGTCACTCCACAGAAAACACCCACCATGCCGGCAGCCGCGCAGAGGGAAGGTGAGAACCCGATCAGGTTTCCACACAGACATCCGAAAGTCGCGCCGACAAAGAACGATGGTACGATCTCACCGCCCTTAAATCCGGTACTCAGAGTAACAGCTGTAAAGATCATTTTCAGAAGAAAAGCGGCGGAATCCGTTTCTCCCTGCATAACGGCGCGGGATATTACATCCATGCCGATTCCGTTATACGCCCTGCCAAAGATTAAAGTCAGTAAAATAATGATACTGCCGCTGAAAATGATGCGCAGGATCTTATTTAAGATAAACAGCCGGATATAATGATGCGCCTTATGCAGCATTTCGCAAAACAGAATACTTACGACTGCAAACAATATGGAAAGTCCGGCAATGATCAGCGCATTTACAAGATGAAATTCAGGTACGTTGGAAAAGACAAACTTCTCTCCTTCTATACCGCAGATAACAGCGATAAAATGCGCTGCAAGGGAGGAAAACATACAGGGAACCAGAGCGGAATACTGCATGATTCCCACACTGATCACCTCAAGCGGAAAGATCACCGCTGCAAGCGGTGTTCCAAATACAGCCGAAAACGCTCCGCTCATACCGCACATGATGATGATCTTTTTATCTTTTGCCTGAAATTTGAAAAGGCTTCCCAAAGCCTCTCCCAGACTTCCGCCGAACTGAAGGGCGGCTCCCTCCCTGCCGGAAGAACCTCCTGCAAAATGGGTAAGAATTGTCGATATAAAAATTAACGGCGCCGTAGAAAGCATGATCGGTTCGTCTGTCCGGATCGCAGTGATCACCATATTCGTTCCTTTGTCATGCTCTTTTCCGCAGGCACGGTACATAAGGACAATGAGAACGCCTACGACCGGAAGCAGAAAGATTGTCCAGCTATGGGCGATCCGATAATCCGTAACAAAATTTACGGCATAAACAAACCCAACGCCCACAAATCCGGTAATCACTCCGGTTAATATGGCAAATACGCACCATTTCCCAAATATCTGAAATTGTTTTCCAAAATCCTTAATTTCGTTTGTGATTTCTTCCATTTTTTCGTCCGCCTATAATTCGATCAATCGTTTCTCCGATTTCGTAAAGTTCTCATATCCGTCTTCCGTAATAACGATCATATCTTCGATCCGGACGCCATAACGCCCCGGAATATAGATCCCCGGTTCAACGGTTTCAATCATTCCCGGTTTCAGCACCGTCTCATCTTTTGTATTAAGCGCCGGTTTTTCATGGATATAAAGACCAACGCTGTGTCCGAGTCCGTGACCGAAACATTTTCCGTAACCGCCTTCCGTGATGATGTCTCTTGCAATTTTATCTGCGTCTTTGCAGACCATTCCCGGACGGATCCGGTCCAGTACAGCAAGATTTGCCGATAAGACGAGCTGATAGATTTCCTTCTGCTTTTCATCCGCATTTCCTACCACGACAGTCCGCGTCATATCCGAACAGTACCCATGATAAATGCAGCCGAAATCCATGGTTACAAAATCTCCGTTTTCTATCTTCTTCTCATCCGGTATTGCATGCGGCATGGAAGAATGAACGCCGGAGGCGCAGATCGTAGAAAAGGAAAAACCTTCCGCTCCATGCTTCTTCATACTGTATTCCAGCTCCGCCGCTATGGAAAGTTCTGTAACACCCGGACGGATATAATTAAGAATTTCCGAAAAAGCAAGGTCTCCGATCGCTTCCGCTTTCCGAAGCAGGGTAATTTCCGCCTCGTTTTTTATCTTTCTTTTTTCTTCCAGCTTCTCTCCCAATCCGATCCACTGGATATCGGGAAGTTTCCTGCAATAATTCTGATAGTTGCTGACTTTCATATACCGGTCTTCAAACCCGACCGTCTTTATTTTTTCTTTTGCAATCACTTCCGCCAGAATGGAAGTCTCTGTCCTGGAAGCAGACATTTCACGGACTTCAAAATCCGTTTCCTTTCCTGCCGCTTCCGTATATCTGGAATCCGTGATCAGAATACGGGAATTTTCCGTAATAAAGAGACTTCCCTCTCCGCCCCGGAATCCGCTGTAATATCTCAGATTGTACGGATCCGTAATAAGAACCGCGTCTACCTTACAGGCAGCAGATATCCTGCCATCATTCATAATCTTCACCTTCTATCCATATATAAGCAGAACCATGTCCGCCGTTTCGATCATACTGTTCCCGCTTTCCATGCTTTTCTTCTGAAGGAACCTGTGCGCTTCTTCCTCCGACATATTGTTCTTATCCATAAGAAGCGCCTTTGCCTGATTTATTTTTTGCTGCTCCGCCTCCGAATGTCCCTTTGGCTTCTCGCGCCTGCGTCTTCTTACGCCCACTGTCGCGATCATCATCTGAAGGGTTTGCAGAAGCGAAGCCACGCGAAGCGGAAGGGGTTCCAGAACGATCGAGTCATAGGAATCTTCCCGTTCTCCCGGCGGCGCAACAAGAAGCATCTGAAAATTCCGCGGAAGATTTTCCCGAAGTTCCGTATAATGCATATCCGAAAGGGATTGTCCGCAGACGACGATCCCCGATTCCAGACTGTCCGCTTCCGAGATCACATAAGAGCCGGATCGGCATACAGATACTACATGATAACCGTTTCTTACCAGAACTGCTTTCAGGCTTCGTGCATATTCAATTTTCGGAAAAGCCACGATGATATTTGTCATAATGCACCTCCAACCAGAATTGATTCATCTTAATATCTGGCAAGGTACCTATCTACATCCCAGTCTGTAACTGCTGCACTGTATTCCTTCCATTCGTTTTCTTTTGCTTCCAGTATTTTTTTACTGAGGGAAGCTCCCAGCACATTTTGAATAAAGGCATCCTCTCGGAACGCATCCACCGCTTCTTTCAGGGTAAGCGGCAGGAAAAAGTTCCTGTTTCTTTCTTTCTCTTTTCCAATATAGCTTTCTTTTGCATTCAGCTTTTTTTCAATTCCTTCTATGCCGCATGCCAGACATACGGCAAGGGCAAGATATGGATTGCAGCAGGAATCGGGACTTCGAAGTTCGATCCGTGTACTGTCCTTATCTGCAAACGGAATCCGGATTGCGGCAGTCCTGCCCTTATCCGTCCAGCCGATCTGAATTGGTGTATTTTCTCCGGCAGAAAGCCGCTTATAGGAATTGACAAGCGGATTTGTAATAAGAGCCATTCCTCTCAAATGCTTTAAAATACCTGCCATAAACGCATATGCGGTTTCTGACAGACGATATGCATCTTTTTCATCATAGAACACGTTCATTCCGTTTTTTGTAAGGGACATGTTGATATGCATACCGGAGCCGCAGTCATGATCAGTCGGTTTTGGCATGAAGGTAGCATACAGACCGTAACGTTTTGCAATGGTTTTTACCGCCAGTTTAAAAGTCATGATATTATCCGCCGCATGAAGCGCCTCGGCATATTTAAAATCAATTTCATGCTGCGCCTTCCCTTCCTCATGCATGGAGGATTCGATTTCAAATCCCATATCTTCCAAGGTAAGCACGATATCCCTTCTTACATTTTCTCCAAGATCTGTCGGTCCCATATCCAGATATCCGGCTTCCTCATGGGTAATGTTTGTCGGCCGTCCGATATCGTCCGTATGGAAGAGATAAAATTCACACTCCGGTCCTACCTGAAAGGTATAACCCTTATCTTCTGCGGTTTTCAATACGCGCGCGAGTACGTTCCGCGGATCGTCGGACAGAGGCGTTCCGTCTGTTGTGTAAACATTACAGATAAGCCTTGCTACCTTTCCCTGCTGCGGCCGCCACGGAAAAATTTCAAAGGTATCGAAATCCGGATAGAGGAACATCTCGGATTCCTCGCCCCGCACAAATCCTTCAATCGAAGAACCGTCAAACATATATTTGCAGTCTAATGCCTTTTCCAGATTATTTCTCGTGATCGCAATATTTTTCAAGGTTCCAAAAATATCCGTAAACTGCAGACGGATAAACTCCACATCTTCTTCCTCAACCATTCTGATAATATCATCTCTGCTATATTTTGCCATAATAAGATACCTCCATTTTTTTATCCTGTTCGATCAGATCTTTTATCACTTCTCCGGCTATAACAAGTCCCGCTGCCGATGGCACAAAGGAGACAGAGCCGGGTACGGCGCGTTTCACGCCGGAATCGTTTGTCCCGTCCGGTCCTTCCTCACAGGAACATGCTGCCGGCGGCTCTTTGGAATATACCACCTTCAGTTCCCGAATTCCCCGTTTTTTCAGTTCCCGCCGCATCACTTTTGCCAGAGGGCAGACGGATGTTTCATAAATATCCGCCGCCGCAAATCCGGCAGGATCCAGCTTATTTCCTGCTCCCATGCTGCTGATAACCGGCGTTCCACATTCTTTTGCCTGCTCGATCAAAGAAAGTTTGGCGGTCACCGTATCAACCGCGTCTATAACATAATCATATTGTGTAAAGTCAAATGCGTCTTTATTTTCCGGAAGATAAAAACAGTTATGAACAGTAACCCTGCAGTCCGGATTGATATCCAGGATCCGTTCTTTCATTACATCTACCTTATATCTGCCGATGGTTTTATGCGTCGCAATGATCTGCCGGTTGAGATTCGTAATACTGACCGTGTCATGGTCGATAAGATCCAGAGCCCCGACGCCGCACCGTACCAAAGCTTCCACCGCATAACCGCCGACGCCGCCGATTCCGAATACGGCAACCCGTTTTTCCGAAAGCTTTTCCAGATTTTCTTTTCCGAGCAGAAGCTCCGTTCTTTTCCACTGTTCTGTCATACTGCAGTTTTCGCACCCTTCCTATAATTCATTCAGCAGTCCGTCGATTCCCTCCTGCTTATAGATTTTTTTGTAGTACTCTACTTCATCCCGGATCAGACCGTCGATTTCCCTGATCCCAAGAAGCTCCACAGGCGCCTTATCGTCTGTCATCACATGATCTCCCGCTTCGTAGCGGACCATTCTTTCATTCACCCGATCGAGCAGAGAAAGGAGTTCTTCGTCCGCACATAACTTTTTGTTTTCCTCCATTTTCGTCAGAGCTTCTTCCGACCGGAACGCAAATAATTCCCGATTGGTATACCCAGGTATATCAATCGTATATACATAAGGGAAGACTGCGGCAATCGTATCGGATAAGTATTCGTTGATATTTCCGTCTTCCGTTCCCCGCATATTCATATTTACGATCATAACGCCGTCCGGATTCAAATGCTCCTCCACCAGAGAAAAAAATTCTACGGAAGACATCTGAAACGGTATGGTGATATCCTGATAAGCGTCCACCATAATAATATCATATTTTCCCGAAACCGCATTGAGATACGCCCTGCCGTCATAGGTGGTAACCGGAATATCTTCCGGCAGACCGAAATACTTCGTGGAAAGCTGCGTGATCTTTTCGTCAATTTCCACGCCCTCTATCGTCAGATTATCAAAATAACGGCTGCATTGGGAAGCAAATGTACCGGTTCCCATTCCGAGTATCAATATATCAAGATTTTCTTTTTCCTCTACGCCCGCCATATAAAGGGCCGCCATGTCATAGTCGTAATACATACCGGACAGTTCGTTTCCCTTCATAAATACGGACTGGACGCCGAACAGAACATTGGTGGAGAGAATGACTTTTTCATCATCTTCCTTTACCTGTAAATAATTATAAACGGATTCTCCCTCGTAGGTAAGACCTTTTTCCCAGAAGGCGAAGCTTTCCGAATGTCCAAATATGCAGCAGACGACAAATAAACCTACGCCCACAGCCGGCTTTATGCTTTTCTTTTTGGAACTGATGAAATATATAACTGACAAAAGAAGCAGAATGCCTGCAAAAATCAGGAATGTTATCGAAGTTCCCACAGACGGGATCGTGACAAAGGTCGGAAGAAATGTTCCGATGATACTTCCGATCGTGTTAAACGCGCCAAGCGTACCTACGATCTTCCCATTATCCTCCAGACTTTCCACCGTATATTTCGCAAGCGACGGCGTTACGGTTCCCAGGAGAAACAGGGGGAATACGAAGATTACCATACATGCGGCAAACGCCGCCCAGATCAAAAAGTTCATATTAACGGAAAATATCATAACAGCCGAAATGCCGAGGATAATATATTTCCCAAGCACAGGGATCGCGGCGATCCAGACGGCGGCGATGATGATTCTGCCGTACAGCTTGTCCGGATTCGGATTTTTGTCCGCCGATCTTCCGCCATAGATATTTCCCAATGCCATAGCGATCATGATCGTACCGATGATGATCGTCCACACGATCTGGGAAGAACTGAAATACGGAGCCAGAAGCCGGCTGGCACCGAGTTCCACAGCCATGACTGACATACCCGCAAAAAATTCCGTCAGATACAGATACAGTTTATTTTTTAAAATATTTCCTTCTTTCATAGATATTCCTTTTCCTGATAATACAAAATGTAAAACAATTCCTGTTTCCGAGTGTATTATATGATTATCAATGCATATTATCAAGTTTTTTTCTGTTGACATTTAAGATTTATGTGCTATTATCGGCGTTGAAGAAAGCAAAAAGGAGGCAGTGAGAAAATGGAAATGGAGAAAGAAACATCAAGAGAAACACAAAATGACGCATCTTCATCTCCGGTCAAAGACCTGACCAAAGGCTCGCCGATGAAGCTGATCCTGGGATTTGCATTACCCATGCTTCTGGGGCTTCTGTTCCAGCAGTTTTATAACATGGTAGATACGATGATCGTCGGTAAATATCTGGGACTCGATGCGTTTGCAGGCGTTGGTTCTACCGGCTGTCTGAATTTTCTCGTGATCGGATTCTGTATCGGGATCTGCAGCGGCTTCTCTGTCCTCGTGGCGCAGCGGTTCGGCGCAAAGGACTATTCGGGACTCCGGAAAACCGTTTCTAACTGCACGTGGCTTTCAATTATCTTTTCCGTAATACTGACAACCTTCGTTGTGGTTTACTGCAAACCGATTCTCCGGCTTATGAATACGCCGGAGGATGTCTTTGATTATGCCTATACATACATCGTCATTATATTTGCGGGAATTCCATGCATCATTCTTTATAATATGACGGCATCCATTCTCCGCGCTCTGGGCGACAGTAAATCACCCGTTGTATTTCTGGCATTTTCCTCTATTTTAAATATCGGACTGGATCTTCTGTTCATCCTGACATTTAAAATGAACGTGGAAGGTGCCGCCATAGCGACCGTCACATCGCAGGGAATCTCCGGCCTGATCTGCCTCATTTATATGAAGTTTAAATTTAAACTGTTGAAAAGCACAAAAGACGAGAAAAAATTCCGTCCTTCTTATGCTGCAAAACTTTGCGGCATCGGTATTCCCATGGGACTTCAATATTCGATCACCGCTGTCGGAACCATCGTTATCCAGACTGCCGTGAACGGACTAGGTTCCCTTTATATTGCGGGAGTCACTGCCGGAAGCCGTCTGAATATGTTTTTAAGCTGTCCGATGGAAGCGCTTGGACAGACGATGGCTCCATATGCAGGACAGAACGTAGGCGCAGGAAAGATCGACCGTGTGGGAAAAGGACTGAAAGCCTCTTCGTTCTGCGGAATCATTTTATCTATTATCCTTTTCATCGTTGTATTACTGTTCGGAAAGGAAATGTCACTGTTATTTATAGATAAAGAAAAAGCCGGACCGAAAGTCATTCAGTATTCCTACCAATGGCTTCTTACTTCGGTCGGCTTTTATTTCCTGCTTACACTTGTGAATACGGTTCGTTTTACCATACAGGGTATGGGATATTCCACGTTTGCTATCCTCGCAGGGATTCTGGAAATGATAGCGCGGACGCTGGCGGGTATTCTTCTTGTCCCTCTCGCCGGATTCTGGGGAATCTGCTTTGCCAATCCTCTGGCATGGATCTTTGCAGATCTGTTCCTGATCCCGGCTTACTTTCTATGCATAAGAAAGTTAAAACTACGTTACGCGCCGGTATCCTGATCCTTTTTCTGCTTCTTTTTTCTCTTTTCCGCATACATATTCATATCCGATACTTCGATACATTGAGTGACGGAATCTTTGCTGCTCTGGATGGAGGAAAGACCAAAGGAAACGCTTAAAGACCGGTCTTTGATATGGAACATTTTCTCTTTATCTTTCATTTCTTCAATATAGGCGCCTGCCTGTTCCTCCGTTACTCCCATCAAGAGAATAATAAACTCATCGCCACCGGTACGGAACATCAGCGACTTTTCCTCCGGAAGCACCATTTTAAATAACAGAGTCGTCATACGGATATACTCGTCTCCAACCATGTGTCCATAAGTATCGTTGATCACTTTCAGTCCGTCACAATCAGCGGAAATAACGGAAATCGGATAGTTGTCGCTGTCCGTAAGCTTCATTATCCACTGATCAAAATAATACCGGTTGTAAATGCCGGTCAGTTCGTCCACGATCACTTTTTCCCGCAGTTTTCTTTTCAGTTTTTCATGCTCGGTCACATTATGGATCAGACCGACAATACCGGTCACTGCACCGGCTTTATTCCGGATCGGCTCTTTGATGACATCATAAAACTCCTGCAGCCCGTCTTCATTGATCTCTATGGTATATGCGGTGCCTTTTCCGCTTTTTATCACGTTCATATCGCTCTCCATGGCAGCTAAGGCATTTTCCGTGTCCTTCCGGATTTCCACATCACGCTTGCCGCGGATACTCCAGCTTGGATCGTCCTTATGATCCAAATGGTGCCAGTAATGGGTTGCAAATATATAACGCCCCTCCGAATCCTTCATATAAATATTAGAGGGGAGCTGTTTTAAAATCTCTTCAATTTCATAATAATCAAGGGAATCTTTCATGATGATCGCATTGGATATCCGGTTCAGAATGATTCCTGCCTGATATGGCTTTTCGATACAGTCAATGACGCCGTATGACAGGATATCCAGTTCTTTTTGGGTTATACTCTCCTCTGCAAGAAGAAGCACCGGGATCGCACAAAGTTTGACATTATTTTTCAAGACATCCATAAATGTTTCTATGGATTTTTTCTGAAGCGTAAGAGAAGAAAGGAGGACAGCAGAAACCGCTCTGTCGCCATGGTTTAAATATGCAATACCTTCTTCCGTATTTCCGGTTCTTATAATCTGATATTCGTCCTGCAGAAGCACCCCCAGTTCCAATTCATTTTCTTCTGCATTATCGATCAAAAGCAATGTTTTCTTATGGTCTGCTATTCCCACTGTCTTTTCCTCTCCAACATAAAACACTTAGAAATTAGTAACTTTATACATAAATTTAATCACATTTTATGAAAAATGTCAAATTATAGGCAAATAGTTCCAGTCTTTTATTTTGCAATTTATATTTCAAATTCTTCATCTATAATATCCGATATTGCAAATAACGCGGCTTCTCCGCTGATTTCTATTCTTCCGTTTTCCGACAGATGACAATAAAGCATGCCGCCGCGGGCAGAAGCCTGATATGCTGTTATATCCTTTTTTCCCAGTGTTTTTGACCAATAGTCTGCAATCTGACAGTGGGCAGAGCCACATACCGGATCCTCCGCAACTCCGACTTTCGGGCAGAAACTTCTGGAAACACAATCGGTTTCTCTTCCCTGCGCAGTGACATTCTGGAGCCTTCCTTCCAGTTTCTTTAAGAGATTCTGATCCGGATTCATTTTACGGACAATATTCTCATTTTCAAATATGCAGATTAAATCCAACCCCAGAACAGCTTTTACGGGACGCACGCCAAAAGCTTCTTCCATTGCATCTGTAACCGGTATTTCCTTTAGCTCATACGTTGGAAAATCCATTTCAAACAAATTTCCTTTCCGAACGACCGTAAGCACTCCGCTCTTTGTCTGAAAACAGATCTTATCCGCATTTTTTTCATAGAAATGAAACAAAACAAATGCTGAAGCAAGGGTTGCATGACCGCATAATCCGACTTCGGTTTCCGGTGTAAACCAGCGCAGACGATAACTGTCCGCTTCTTTCACAATAAATGCTGTCTCAGAGAGATTATTCTCTCTTGCAACATGCTGCATCCAACTGTCATCCCTCCACTGTTCCATGAGTAAAACAGCGGCAGGATTCCCACTGAAAACCTGATTCGTAAAGGCGTCAACTATATACTGCTTCATAATCAATATCCCCACATTCGTTTATTTTGTGCAACAATTTGTTGCGCTACAAATTCAATCATTTTAGTTCTTTATTATTCAATAGTAATATGTTATAATCACTTCGTTGCCATGCCCCATACTGGTAACAGAAGGGGGTGAGACTATGCGAGATCTCGTAAGATTTCTTACGTCCATCATGGCAAGCGTAATTTCTTATTGCGTTTGCAAATGGTTAGATGGTTCCGGTTGGGGCAACTAGCCGAACGGCCTGCTCAGCCGTAAAATGAGAAGAACCCTCATAAGTTGGGAGCTTATGGGGGTTCGTTTTTTGCACCATGCAAGATCTCGTATTGTTATAATAACATACTTTATAGCTTAATGCAATTATTTTTTCGTTTCAGATTCACAATACCAAGCAATATCAAAAGAAGGCTTACAATACCGCCAAAAATCAGAATTAAAACATAGACATTGGCATTCAGGCAATTCAGCGACCAATCTGAAAAGTCGACAGCAAGAATAGTCAACTGTTTTTTATGTTCCATAAAAGAGACGTAAGCATCATTTGAGAATACTGTCCAAATACAGCCAATACCTGTAATAATTCCCGCTTTTATCCATGTATTCACTGGAAGATACCTTGCCACAAGGAAAATCAGCCATACTCCTGTCATAAGAATCAGTGCACAAGTATAACCGGATTTCATTCCTTCTACATTTCCGGAATGGTTGCATACTTCAAAAATCGTAAGAAAAAGCCACAAGGTATCCCAAGCCATTGTGATCAATGCTTTTTTATCGGACAATACCGGTGGTAATGTTATATTTCTGATCACATAAGGAAAAAGAATGATGGATAAACCGAAGATCGTAGGTATCGACCACAAAAGGAATTCTCCGCCTCCATTCATTCGATCTACAAAAAAAAGTATAAGCAAAAGCGCCGCTATACCAAGCAAAATGCTCTTCAGAATTCTCTTTTGATTTGATACAAGCGGAATGACCGTTAATGCTGCCACAAGCAACATAGAAGCCGTTACTACCATAAAAGTCCCCAAACTTCCCCCACTGCTTATTGAAACAATAAATGTAATTACAATGGGAATCAAAAGTAAAAGAGCAATAACAATCCCTGCTTTGTATGCTGAATTTCTTTCTTTCCTTGCATGTCTTTCTAAAACACCTGCGGACTCTTTTTTTATAACTGCATCGATCGTATTATTTTTCAATTCCGCATAAGTTTTTTTGCACTTTTCACAAGTTAATAGGTGTTGTTGCACCAATTCTTTACTCGCCTCCGTACAAGCGTCATCATAATAGAGGGGAAGTAAATCCTGCACAATATCACATTCCTCAATAATTTTTTTATCCATGATCTACCATCCTTTCTTGAATCTTTAATCTCGCCCTATGATAAGTAACTCTCGCCCAGTTTTCTGTTTTTCCGAAGATCAATCCTATTTGTGAAAAAGACAATTCTCCAAATACCCTTAACTGAAATACTTCTTTATAGGGTTCCTGCAGCTCATGAAGAATAAGATGAATCTGTAGAGCAGTCTCTTTGTCTTCCGTTTCCTTTTCAACATCAATCGTTGATATTGAAACCGTTTCATCGAATTCTGAAATCCTTGTGTTTTTTCGACATTCATCAATTGCAAGATGTCTTGCAATACCGCAAAGCCATGTAAATTCACTGGAATTTCCTTCAAAATTCTTTCTTGCTGTCATAGCCTTAAAAAACGTATTTTGAGTTATTTCCTCCGCCTGAGACGGATTTTTTACAATGGTTAGAACATAAGAATACACTTTCAAATAATAAGAATGATATAATTTTTCATAATCCAGAACTGCTCACCTTCTTTCTTACATAAGTTAGTCGAAGAAACGGTTATTTCGTTACAACATTTTTATATTTTTATTCTTATTATAACATTAGGGGTATATCGCTTTCGCAATATACCCCTGCACTTAATATCATCTATTATTTTCTGTCAAAGAATTTTAAGCAAATCTATAGATTTTATTTCATTTTAGATTAGTTTCCGCTCATCTGCTTTGCAACTTCAGCGGCAAAATCCTCGTTCTTCTTTTCAAGTCCTTCACCGGTCTCGAAACGAACAACCTTCTTGATCGCCAGCTTGCAGCCGCAAGCCTTTGCAACAGACGCAACATATGCCGCAACTGTTTCCTTATTCTCAGCTTTTACATATTCCTGCTCGAGAAGACATACTTCTTTAAGTTCCTTATTCAGACGTCCCTGAACCATCTTCTCAATAATATTATCCGGCTTTTTCTCATTCTTCGGATCGTTCTTTGCCTGTGCGATCAAAATCTCCAGCTCGTGCTGCTTATACTCTTCTGATACTTCATCCGTAGAAACATACTTCGGATTCATAGCGGCAACCTGCATTGCAACATTCTTCAGACATTCCTCGATTTCTGCGCCTGAACCATCGGTATCTGCCTCAACCAATACACCAATCTTACCGCCTGCATGGATATAAGAAACGATCAGACCGTCAGATTCAATCTTTTCAAATCTGCGGATATTCATATTTTCACCGATCTTTGCGATCATAGCTGCCAGCTTGTCTGCAACCGTCATGCTGGTATCTAATGCCCATGGCTCAGCCTTAAATGCTTCCACATCTTTCGCTGTCGTTGTCTGGCACTGTGCGCAGACCTCTGCAACATAATCGCGGAATACATCATTCTTTGCAACAAAGTCTGTCTCTGCATTTACTTCAACGATCGCTGCTGATTTACCGTCTGCTGATACGGTTGTTGCTACGATACCTTCTGCTGCGATCCTGCCTGCTTTCTTCTGAGCGGTAGCAAGTCCCTTTTCTCTCAGCCACTCGACTGCTTTATCAAAATCACCGTCTGTCTCTGTAAGCGCTTTCTTACAGTCCATCATACCGGCGCCGGACATTTCTCTTAATTCTTTTACCTGTGCTGCTGAAATAGCCATAATTATAAAACCTCCTACTATCTCTGATTATTCCTCAACGGAATCGGATGCAGCAGCCTCTTCTTCCAGAGGTGCTTCTTCCATGGATTCTGCATCTGCGCCCTGATTTGCTTCAACAACAGCGTCTGCCATCTTGGAAACGATCAGTTTTACGGCACGGATTGCATCATCATTTCCCGGAATTACATAATCCAGTTCTTCCGGATCACAGTTTGTATCTGCAATACCTACAAGCGGAATACCGAGGGCATGTGCTTCCTGTACGCAGATTCTCTCCTTGCGAGGATCAACGATGAAGATCATATCCGGAAGCTTCTTCATTTCCTTGATACCGCCAA
Organism: uncultured Lachnospiraceae bacterium; assembly: GCA_947631605.1. Lineage (GTDB taxonomy): Bacteria > Bacillota > Clostridia > Lachnospirales > Lachnospiraceae > CANRMC01. The sequence continues at coordinate 217 of CANRMC010000050.1, read as the reverse complement.
GGTTCTTCTGGAGCTTATCCATTTCCTTCTTTATATTAACAACTTCCTTTTTCGGCAGAACATCAAATGTTCCGTCTGCTTCCATAGTCTCATACTTCTTCAGAGTCTCGATCCTGGTCTGAATGGTACGGAAATTCGTAAGCATACCGCCCAGCCATCTCTGATTTACATAGTACATACCGCAGCGCTCTGCTTCTGCCTTAATGGAATCCTGTGC
>CANRMC010000049.1 GCA_947631605.1 uncultured Lachnospiraceae bacterium | reverse complement strand
TGAAACTGCACCTCTGCCACTGTTCTACCAAAGGCTCGGTGGCGCTGGTACGGATGGCGAAGAGTCTGGGATATGATGTGACCGCTGAAGTATGCCCGCATCATTTCACACTGACAGACGCAGATATTACTTCCGAGTCCGGAAATTTCAAAATGAATCCGCCGCTTCGTACAGAAGAAGATGTAAAGGCTCTGATCGAGGGACTCCGCGACGGGACGATGGAAGTGATCTCCACAGACCATGCGCCGCATAGTGAAGAAGAAAAATGTAAAGGATTTCAGGATTCGCCGTTTGGCATTGTCGGGCTGGAAACCAGCGCCGCCCTTACTTATACTGCGCTTGTAGATACCGGCTTGATTACGATCAGCGATATGGCGGCGCTTATGAGTTTTAATCCGGCGAAGGTCATCGGCTTGGAAAAAGAGCGTGGTACGTTAAAGAAAGGCGCGCTTGCTGATATTGTAGTCTTTGATCCGAAGAAAGAATGGATCGTAGATACGGAACGTTTTTTTTCAAAAGGAAAGAATACGCCTTATCAGGGAAAAGTGTTAAAAGGAAAAGTAAAGTATACCATCTGCGACGGAACGCTTGTATTTACGGACAGAGAAGAAGCATGAGACGGGTAAAAAGCAGAATGAAAAACGGAGGACTTTGCAGTGATCAATCAATTAATGAATGAAATAAAAAAGAAAAATGCACCGGTTGTCGTGGGACTGGACCCAATGATGAAATATATTCCGCAGTATATTCAGAAGAAGGCTTTTGATACATACGGGGAAACTCTGGAAGGTGCATCAGAGGCGATATGGGAATACAACAAAGGAATCATTGATGCGATTTATGATCTGGTTCCTGCCGTAAAGCCGCAGATTGCCATGTACGAGCAGTTCGGTCTGGAAGGACTGAAAGCCTACAAAAAGACTTTGGATTATGCAAAAGAAAAGGGACTGATCGTCATAGCAGACGTAAAGCGCGGCGATATCGGTTCTACATCAGAAGCCTATGCGGTCGGTCATTTAGGAAAGGTCGCAGTCGGAAGCAGAACTTATGCGGGATTTGATGCAGATTTTGCAACGGTCAATCCATATCTTGGTTCCGACGGAATCCAGCCGTTTATCGACGTCTGCCGGAAGGAAAAAAAGGGAATCTTTGTTTTGGTAAAAACTTCCAATCCTTCTTCCGGTGAGTTTCAGGACCGTCTAATCGATGGACGTCCCCTTTATGAGCTCGTAGGTGAAATGGTGGATCAGTGGGGGAGTTCCTGTATGGGTGACGAATATAGTTATGTCGGTGCGGTTGTCGGCGCCACCTATCCGGAAATGGGAAAGGTTCTCCGGAAACTGATGCCGAAAACCTGTATTCTGGTACCGGGATACGGCGCACAGGGCGGAACAGGAAAAGACCTGCTCCCATTCTTCAATCCGGACGGTCTTGGCGCCATTGTCAATTCTTCCCGCGGGATCATTGCGGCTTACCAGCAGGAAAAATATGCGAAGTTCGGAGAAACCTGTTATCAGGACGCATCCAGACAGGCGGTTCTGGATATGCTTTCCGATATCAATCAGGCTATCGGCAGAAAATAATCAGTGATATAGAGGGTAAAGAAATATGGCAAAAGTAAAAATGACAGCGGATATCATACACCAGACGGAGCTTTCAAAAGATATTTTCAGTCTGACGCTCAAAGCGCCTGCGATTGCAAAAGAAGCAAAAGCCGGACAGTTTGTCTCACTCTTTCCGAATGATGAGTCAAAGTTATTGCCAAGACCGATCAGTATCTGCGGCGCTGATCCCTCCGGCTTGTATATCGGATTGCCGGTGAGGGAACCAGAGAATTTTCCGAAATGAAAGCCGGAGGTAATATAGACGTTATGGGGCCTTTGGGAAACGGATTTGACCTTACCTGTGAAAATCCGATTCTTATGGGCGGCGGAATCGGTATTCCGCCAATGCTTTTTCTGGCAAAGGCGCTTGCAGAAGGCGGGCTGGGAAAGAAAAATATTTCAGTCATTCTCGGTTATCGGGATGAAGCGTTTCTTGCGGATGAGTTTAAGAAATATGCAACGGTTTATCTTTCCAGTGACAGCGGAGCGGTAGGAATCAAGGGAAATGTCATTGATTGTGCGAATTCGGAGGATATTACAGGCGATATGATCTACGCCTGCGGACCGACTCCGATGCTGCGCGCGATCAAGCAGTATGCTTATGAAAAAGATATACCGGCGCAGATTTCCATGGAAGAACGGATGGCATGCGGAATCGGCGCATGTCTGGCGTGCGTCTGCCGGTCAACGGAACGGGATGACCATTTCGGCGTCCGGAACAAAAGAGTCTGCAAGGACGGACCTGTATTCTGGGCAGAGGAGGTTCAGTTGTAATGAATATGTCAGTAAATATTGCCGGAGTAGAATGGAAAAATCCGGTCACGGTAGCTTCCGGCACTTTCGGCTCCGGAATGGAATATGGGGAATTTATCGATATATCCCGTCTGGGAGCGGTAACGACCAAGGGCGTTGCCAATGTGCCATGGCCCGGCAACCCGACTCCGCGGGTAGCGGAAACTTATGGCGGCATGTTGAATGCCGTAGGATTGCAGAATCCGGGGATAGAAACTTTTTTGGAAAGCGATATCCCGTTTCTGAAAACAAAAGACACGAAAATAATTGTAAATGTCTGCGGGAAGACAAAAGAAGATTATATTGAAGTTGTGGAACGGCTTTCCGATGCGCCGGTAGATATGCTGGAAATCAATGTTTCCTGCCCGAATGTTAAGGAGGGCGGAATTGCTTTTGGACAAAATCCGGACGCCTTGTATGATATTACAAAGGCTGTCAAGGAACGGGCGAAGCAGCCGATCATCATGAAACTCAGTCCGAATGTTACGGATATTACTGAAATGGCGAAGGCGGCGGAAGCAGGAGGCACAGATGCGATTTCCCTTATAAATACGCTGACCGGTATGAAAATTGATATTCATAAACGCCGGTTCGTGCTTGCAAATAAAACCGGAGGATTGTCCGGCCCGGCAATAAAGCCGATCGCTGTCCGTATGGTCTATCAGGCGGCAAACGCCGTAAAGGTTCCAATCATCGGAATGGGAGGAATTTCCTGTGCGGAAGACGCCATTGAGTTTATCATGGCAGGCGCAAGCGCCGTATCTGTCGGCACTGCGAATTTTCATGATCCATATGCCGCCATTAAGATTATCGAAGGCGTCGAGCGGTTCATGGAGGAAAATCATATTTCGGAAATTAATGATATCCGGGGCTGCGTGAAAGAATAAGATTGAGGGTTTGTTATGAGGTTACGAAGAAAAAAAGGTTACCGTTTTGCGGATGATATACTGGCGACGGATACGATCATATCTTTAATCTTCGGTATCGGTGCGCTCGTCTGTATTTTGATCGCGGTAATTATGAGTCTTGCTACAAAAGGACATGCCGGTCTTTCTGCCGGAGTGCTTCTTTCTGCCGCGTGGATCATGGCGATTACCGCATTTCTCTTCGGATGTCTGGGATTTAAGCAGGTGGAAGGCGGAACGAACAGCAAGCGGGTATCGGTTACCATTTCCGTGATCGAAATTCTTTTACTTCTGATACTTTTAATATTATAGGGAAAGATTGGAGAGACTGTAATGTATATTCCGGATGAACGTTTGAGAAAACAGATGGATTTTGTGATGGAAACGGATAAATGCAAGCAGGTTTTCCGCCAGACTTATATATCGGACGGAAGCAGAAAAGAAAATGATGCGGAGCATGCCTTTTCCCTTGCCCTTATGTGTTCCCTGCTTTCGGAATATGCGGAGGAACCGATTGACAGGCTTCGTACCATGGAAATGGTTCTTATCCATGATCTTGTGGAAATTGATGCAGGCGATACCTATGCGTATGACGCGGTGGGCAATCAGGATAAAGCGGAACGGGAGAAGATAGCGGCTGACCGCATTTTCGGATTGCTGCCGGAAGATCAGGGCAGTTACTACCGGAAACTCTGGGAAGAATTTGAAGCATATGAAACGCCGGAAGCAAAGTTTGCGCATACCTTGGACAATGCACAGCCGGTCATGTTAAATGACGCGACAGGCGGGCTGGCATGGAGAGAACATCAGGTTCACAAAAGCCAGGTTTACGGGCGGAACAAAAAGACAAAAGAAGGTTCGGGAAAAATCTGGGAGTTTATTGACCGGATATTCAAAAAAAATATAGAGAAGGGAAATATTTTAGAGTAGGATGCATGATTTGGGAGAAAGATTCTATCTTTGTAGAATCGGTGTTAATGAAATTGTGAAGAATCATAGGAACTGCGGTATTTTCTCCGGATATTTTGAGCGGACGGCAGGATATCTCCATAATGCGCTTTCTATCTATGACCGGATAAAAGAGGGCGTTTTTAATCTTTCCATGGAAGAACTGCAGGAAATAAATGCAGCTCTGTATCAGGATATCCAGCCGCTTCCGTATCAGAACAGCTACGCAAATCCGGAATATGCGGCAGAGATCATGGGCGAATATGGTCCGTATTTTTCGTATCTTACGGCTGAACTGTATGGAATACCGGCATATATATTTGAAAATAAACTGTTTCAGATAATCATCCTTTTGGAGCTTTTTCTTGAGATTTACGGTATGTTTCGTGATGAGACGAAGCCAAAGCTTAAATTTCTGCGGGAGGCTTTGTATTATCATGCTTTCGATTATGCAGAGGAGCTGGTAACGGACAGGGTGACGGAATCTTTAGATCCTTCCCGGAAATTTGCGTATAACATCATCATGGAAAGTGATCTCAGTGATCTCAGGTATTTATATGCATATGGCGAGTATATTTCACCGAATGAGATAAAGCTTGCGGAATATCTGAATACCCTGCCGGATGAGGAAATCGATGATATTGCTAGAACCTTTACGGAAGGCTTTCGGCGTGGATTTGTTTCCATGCGGATCGATCTCAGTAAAAAGAAAACCGTGAATATCCGGTATTTGATCGGACAGGAACGGATCGTGCGTGCGGCCATCAAACAGTTTGCCGAAATGGGACTTTCGCCGATTCTGAACCGTTATGCAATAAGCCGCGTAAATCGGAGACTTACGATCCGGCAGGGATTTACCGGAACGCCGGTAAACCGTCAGTTTGAATACGATCACCGTATGGATGATGCAGTCTTTCTGGATGCCGATTTTGCGGAACGAAAACTTACGGTGCTGCGGCGGGCATATGAATCCATGGAAGAACTGGGAAGGGTTTATGCAGGTCCCGCGGTGATAGAAGGATTTGGAGAAACTCCATTTCAACCGATCGCAAAGAAGGAAGCTTTGAAATATTCGGAAAAGCAACAGGAATTGTCCATCCGGATGGCGTCTAAGACGGCGGATATTCTGAATCAGTTTATTCCGGCAGATGATTACAGTTTTACAATTATTGCATATCCGATTCCTGAAATCGGAACAGATTTCCCTGCGATCTTTCAGGAAACGGCAGCAGTTAATAATCTGGATAATGAGAAATATATCCGTATCCAGCAGGCGATCATTGATGTATTAGACCGCGCGGAATATGTTATGGTAAAGGGCGGAAACGGAAATAACACCGAAATGAAGATCATGCTCTGCGAGCTGAAGGATCCGGAAAAAGAAACAAAATTTGAGAATTGTACCGCAGATGTAAATATACCCGCAGGAGAAGTCTTTACATCTCCGCATCTTACGGGGACGGAAGGTCTGCTTCATATAAACAGCGTATATCTGAACGGACTGCACTATAAAAACCTGAATCTTAGATTTCGGGACGGCTGGATTACGGATTATACCTGTGATAATTATGAAGATGAATTGGAAAACCGGGCATATATACAGGACAATCTGCTAAAGGGCAGAGATACGCTGCCAATCGGGGAATTTGCCATCGGAACGAATACAACCGCCTATGTTATGGCAAAAAAATATGATATTCTGTCAAAACTTCCGATACTCATTGTTGAAAAAATGGGACCGCATTTCGCGATCGGAGATACCTGTTACAGCCATGAGGAAGAGAAAAAATTATATAATCCGGACGGGAAAGAAATCGTAGCAAAAGATAACGAATGTTCAATCCTTCGGGATATCGAACCGGAAAAGGCGTACTTTAACTGTCATACGGATATAACGATCCCTTATGATGAGATCGGAGAAATCCTTGCAGTGGATGAAACCGGGCGAAAGACGCCGGTCATGAAGAACGGGAGGTTTGTTCTAAAAGGAACCGAAGAACTGAATGATGAGTTCTAATGGATAATATACGGAGCGGATGGTGGAGAAAATTGTCAAGAAGTATTAGGGTTGCGATTTGCGACGACGATGTACGGGCAACAGACCGTATGGAATTATTTTTTAGAAAGCTGGAACAGGAATGCGGCGCACACTTCGATATTTCAGTTTACAGAAACGGACAGCAGTTGATTCATAATCTTATGCACCAGTTTGACATTATTCTTTTAGAACTTGCGCTTCCGATCAGGAACGGTCTTGAGATTGCCAGGTATATCCGAAAGAGGGACAAGCAGGTGATCATGCTGTTTATTACAGAGAAAGAATCTTTTATTAAAGAAGGATATGCTCTGAATATTTTTGACTGTATAGTAAAACCTGTCCGGTATTCTGTGTTCAGCGAGAGTATCCGGCGTGCTGTAAGCTGTCTTCAGGAAGCTCCGAAGGAGTCCATTATGATAAAGAACGATCATGGTCTGTTCAGGATATATATCAAAGAAATCCGATATATCGAAACTTACGAACGAAAACTTAAGATTCATAAAGGGGATGATTCCATCATCTGTTACAGGAAGATGAAAGAATTGGAGGAGCTTCTGATTCCTTATCACTTTTTCCGGTGCCATTCCGGATATCTTGTAAATCTTGCTTTTGTGCTGGAAATCGTAGGCTGTGAAGTCATACTTTCTCTTGAGGAACGCATACCGGTGAGCCAGAACCGGAGAAGCGCTATGATACGGACCATGGAAGAACTTGCCGGGAAAGTTTTGTGAAAAATCATTAAATAGGCAATTTCAGATGTTAATTAGACAATATGTGTTTAATACCTTTTGAAAATATGATACTCTATATTTGGCGAGAGAAAATCGGAGGATAAATGTGCAGTTATGAGGGGATGTTTAGCTGAGTCCGGTTTTCTGCCAAGGGGAGGAGAACAGGCTAGAATACTTGTATTTTAGTCTGTTCTTTTATTTTTGCCTGCGTTATAATTAAATATGGTTTTTGAATTTTTAAAAGATTCGGGGGTGAAAGTTCCTATGAGGATGTACGATATACTGATAAAGAAAAGAAACGGCGGCGCGCTTTCCGATGCGGAGATCCGCTTCTTAGTCAAAGGTTTTACAGAGGGCAGGATTCCGGATTATCAGATGGCGTCCTTTCTGATGGCAGTCTGGTTTCGCGGCATGACAAAGGAGGAAACCGTCTCTCTTACCCTTGCTATGGCGGAGAGCGGAGGAAAGCTGGATCTTAGCGGAATTAAGGGTATCAAGGTAGACAAACATTCCACAGGCGGAGTCGGGGATAAGACGACGCTTATCATCGGACCGATTTTGGCAAGTCTTCAGGTTCCGGTTGCCAAGATGAGCGGCAGGGGACTGGGACATACCGGCGGCACGATCGATAAGCTGGAAAGTATTCCGGGATTCTGCACAAGTATTGCAACGGATGTTTTTATCCGGAATGTAAATCAGATCCATTTCGCATTGGCGGGGCAGACGGCAGATCTTGCACCGGCGGATAAGAAGATCTATGCCTTGCGGGACGTGACGGGAACGGTAGACAGCGACGCTTTGATCGCATCCAGTATCATGAGTAAAAAAATCGCGTCCGGTGCAGACGCGATCGTTCTGGATGTGAAATGCGGCACCGGCGGATTTATGAAAACGCCTGCTGAAGCAGAGCGGCTGGCGGAACTTATGGTTGAGATCGGCAGACTGGCGGGGAGAAAAACAGTTGCAGTCATTTCCGATATGAACGAGCCTTTGGGACGTATGGTAGGAAATTCTCTGGAGGTAGTCGAAGCTGTAGAAATCCTGTCGGGCGCCGGTGACGGAAGGCTGCGGGAACTGTGTATCCAACTTGCGGCGGAGATGCTTCTTCTTTCCGGAAGATTGGGCGGGGAGGAAGAAAAGGATCAAAGAAAGCAGGCAGTGGATATGGTTACAGACGCCATAGTAAGCAGACGGGCGCTGCATAAATTTGCGGAATTTGTGGAAGCCCAGGGCGGAGATCCGGATTATATCCGCAATCCGGACCGGTTCGAAAAAGCTTCCTATGTGGTTCCTGTTCCGGCAGTAAAAAGCGGAAGACTGACCGCCTGTGATGCGGAAGAAGTGGGAATGACTTCCCTGATCCTAGGAGCGGGGCGGAGCAGGAAAGACGAGGCGGTGGATTTTTCCGCAGGTATCGAACTGAGGAAAAAGCTTGGAGATACCGTGCAGGAAGGAGAGACTATGGCATACCTGTATACAAACCGAAAGGATGTGATCCCGGAAGCGATTTCCCGTTTCCAAAAGGCATATACCATAGAAAACCGGGAATTTGAGCCGGAAAAAGTCATTAAAAAAATTATTTCGTAAAAATAACAGAAAAAACTATGAAAAATACGGAATCTGTTATAAAATACAGTTGGAAATTTAAAGACAGAGAGGAAAACGGATATGAGAACAGCGATCATCATGGGTTCTACAAGCGATTTATCGAAGGTGGAGCCGGCTGTAGAAATACTAAAGAACTACGGCGTAAAGGTAGATGTCAGATGCTTGTCTGCACATCGGGCACATGCAGGTCTTTCCGCATTTATTGAGGAAGCAAACGGAAATGGAACGGAGGTTATTATTGCGGCGGCAGGAATGGCAGCAGCGCTTCCGGGAGTTGTAGCGTCTCAGACCGTACTACCGGTTATCGGAGTACCGCTTTCCGGTTCCGTATTAGACGGAACGGACGCATTGCTTTCGATCGTTCAGATGCCGCCGGGAATCCCGGTTGCAACCGTAGCGATCAACGGCAGCAAGAACGCCGCTTATCTGGCGCTTCAGATCATGGCAGTGAAGCACGAAGAGATTAAAAAACGTCTTCTTGCTGACAGAGAAGATATGGAACGCGTGGCAATGAAAGCCAATGAAGAAGTTATAAAAAAATTCCAATAGAGAGGTAAAAAACATGAGCGAATTATTGTATGAAGGAAAAGCAAAACAGGTCTATGCTACAGAAAATGAGAATGAGTATCTGATCCATTACAAGGACGACGCAACAGCCGGAAACGGCGTGAAGCATGACCAGTTTGAAGGAAAAGGCGTACTGAATAATACGATCTCCTGTATCATCTTTGATATGCTGGAGGAAGCGGGGATCAAGACGCACATGATCAAGAAACTGAACGACCGCGATATCCTTGTTAAAAAGGTTACCATTTTCCCGCTTGAGGTTATTATCCGGAATATCACAACCGGTTCTTTCTGTAAGCGTCTTGGCGCACCGGAAGGAATTGTTCTGGACGAGCCGATCTTTGAAATGAGCTACAAAAACGACGAGTATGGCGATCCTTTGATCAATGACGACCATGCAGTTGCACTGAAACTTGCAACCAGAGAGGAACTTGCCTATATCAAAGAAACGACGTTAAAGATCAATGAGCTTCTGAAAGCATTTTTCCTGAAATTCAATCTGAAGCTTGTAGATTTCAAGATTGAATTCGGTAAGACTGCAGACGGCGAGATCCTTCTTGCCGACGAGATCTCACCGGATTCCTGCCGGCTCTGGGATGTAGATACCAACCAGAAGTATGATAAGGATGTGTTCCGTCAGGATATCGGCGATCTGATCGAGACATATAAAGAGGTGCTTTCCCGTATGCAGGGAAAGTAAGGCGGGTATTCCGTAATAGCGAAAATATTCGAGGTTATAAAAAATATCGTTTATTTTCAGAGTGAATTAAGAGTTAATTTTTAGTTGTCAAACGAATGTTTGTCAGGTATAATCAAAACATAGTGTTTTTGTAGAAATGAAAAACAAAAGGAGGATTTTTATTTATGGGTATTTTATCAAGATTTAAGGACATCATGGCAGCCAATATCAATGCGCTTCTGGATAAGGCAGAAGATCCGGAGAAGATGATCGATCAGACCATGCGGAATCTTACCAGTGACCTTGGCAAGGTTAAAACTGAGACGGCAGCAGTTATGGCGGATGAGCAGAGATGTAAGAGAGAGCTGGAAGAGTGTAACGCTGAGATCGAAAAGATGCAGAAATACGCTGAGAAGGCTGTTATTGCAGGAAATGACGCTGATGCTACCAAATTCCTGCAGGAGAAGAACCATCTTCTTGCAAAGCAGGCAAGCCTGCAGCAGACATATGATGTTGCGGCTGCGAACGCAATGAAGATGCGTCAGATGCATGACAAGCTGGTAAATGATATCAACGAGCTGAATGCAAGAAGAGACGCGATCAAGGCAAAGGTTAAGGTTGCTAAGACGCAGCAGAAGATCAATAAACTGACGTCTTCCGTATCGGATTCCTCCTCCAGCATTTCTGCATTTGAAAGAATGGAAGCAAAGGCAAACAGCATGCTGGATCAGGCAAATGCCATGACAGAACTGAATGAATCTATTTCCGAAAGCGGAGTTGATTCTCTGGCAAATAAGTACGACGCTACACCTGATGCAGCCGTTCAGGATGAGCTGGAAGCTTTAAAATCAAAACTGGGACGTACATCACAGGAATAATGGGTTCCTTAAATTCAAAACAGTCAGAGGCTTGTCGTTATACCGATGGGCCTCTGCTTATTTTAGCGGGAGCGGGCTCCGGTAAAACGAGAGTGATTACCCATAGGATCGCGTATCTGATCGATGAATTGTCGGTAAATCCCTACAATATACTGGCAATCACATTTACAAATAAGGCTGCAAAAGAGATGCGGGAGCGGGTAGACCGGATTGTCGCTTACGGTGCGGAAAGCGTCTGGGTAAGTACGTTTCATTCCATGTGCGTAAGGATTCTGAGACAGCATATCGAATGCTTAGGCGGAAAATCCAATTTCACAATCTATGATACGGACGAACAGAAAACAGTCATGAAAGAGGTTCTTAAGTATCTGAATCTGGATACGAAGATGTATCCGGAACGGGCGATGCTCGCGGCAATCTCGAAGGCAAAGGAAGAATATGTGAGTCCCGATCAGTATGAGAAGCGGGCGGCGACCAGTTACAGGGAGCAGCAGATTGCCAATATTTATCGGGAATACCAGAAGCGTTTGCAGAGTAATAACGCTCTGGATTTTGACGATCTGATCTATAAGACCATTGAATTGTTTGAGCATAATCCGGATGTTCTGGAGATTTATCAGAACCGCTTCAAGTACATAATGGTGGACGAGTATCAGGATACGAACCATACCCAGTTTCTTCTGGTTAAACAGCTTGCGGCAAAGTATCAGAATCTCTGCGTCGTCGGAGATGACGATCAGTCCATTTACAAATTCCGCGGCGCCGATATCCATAATATTCTGGATTTTGAAGAGGAATATCCGAATGCCAAGGTGATCCGTCTGGAACAGAATTACCGTTCTACCGCCAATATCCTGAACGCCGCAAACGGCGTGATCGCAAATAATGAAGGCAGAAAAGACAAAACTCTTTGGACGGAAAACGAGGACGGCGGCAAGGTTACTTACACGGAATATGAAAATGAATATCAGGAAGCGGAAAGCGTCGTAAACGATATGATCGAAAAATCAGGACAGGGAAACTCTCTGAATGATATGGCGGTGCTTTACCGGACCAATAACCAGTCCCGTGTATTGGAAGAAAAGCTTTTGATGAATAACGTGCCATACACTTTGGTAGGCGGTACGAATTTCTATTCCAGAAAAGAAATACGGGATATGGTAAGTTACCTGAAAGTCGTTGCAAATGCAAACGACGATCTGGCGGTAGCGAGAATCATAAACGTGCCGAAACGGGGAATCGGAGATACCACCATAAACCGCGCAAGGGAGTTTGCGCTTCTTTCGGAAATGAATCTGTATGACGTGCTGCTGACGCCGGAAGAGATACCGGGAATCCAGCGGGCGGCGGAAAAGATACATGGTTTTACAAGACAGATAGAAGGATTCCGGCAGTTTATGGCTGATGCGACGCTGGATGAGCTTTATGAGGAAATCCTTGAAAAGACCGGATATAAGATGCAGCTGGAAGCCGAAGGTACGGATGAGGCAAGAAGCAGGATCGACAATTTAAAAGAATTAAAGAATAAGATCGTTAAATATGAGGAAGAAGCGGAAGAACCGTCCCTGATGGAACTTCTGGAAGAGATTTCTCTGGTGGCGGACACGGACAGAGAGGAAGATACGGAAAAGGAACGGGTGACTCTGATGACGCTCCACAGCGCAAAAGGACTGGAATTTCCGTATGTTTATATTGTTGGAATGGAAGAACGACTTTTTCCAAGCGGCATGGCGATCGATTCCGATGATATGGATGCAGTAGAGGAAGAACGGAGGCTTTGTTATGTGGGCTTCACGAGGGCGATGAAAGGACTGGCTTTAAGCGGCGCCGGAACCCGTATGGTGAACGGAACAAGGATCTATTCCAAAACCTCCCGTTTTATTGATGAAATACCGGAAAATCTTCTGATACGGAGAGGAATCTCGGAACCGGTTTCTTATGAGAAAAGGAACTGGCGGAATCCGGAACCGCAGACTTCTTTTTCAAAAAGCACTTCATTTCCCAAAAAGGAAAAGCCGTATGCAGGACTTACGATGTCTTCCCCGCTTATTTCTAAGGGAATGCCGGGACAGGTTGTGATCGATTTTGCAGTGGGCGATACCGTGAAGCATTTGAAGTTCGGAAAAGGTACGGTAACAGAGCTTGTAAAAACCGGTACGGACTATGAAGTAAAAGTAAATTTTGAACGCGTTGGCGAAAAGAAAATGTTTGCCTCTCTTGCCAAATTAAAGAAACTGTAATTTTTTCATCTTTTTATGGAATAATAAAGCTGATTATGTTATAATAGATGAAACCGTGAGGCTGAGTGCAGATTCATGGTAAATAGCAGGGCACATCATATATGTGCTTATGGCAGGGAAGCACTATATAATGCATGAAAGGATGGGATTGAGACATGAAGAGTTACGATGACGTAAAAGTAGTAAAAGAGGACGACTGTGTAGAAAGTGCAAAGAATGCGATTTTCTCAGTTGCTCTGATTATTGGGATCATTACTATGATCGTCGGTATCGCAGTTGCTGTTTATAAGTATCTGACGCCGGATTATCTGGATGATTTTGATGATTTTGATGATGACTTTGATGATGACTTCTTCGAGGATGAGCCGGAGATTACTGAGGATGTAAAGCCGGAGACAGTTCCAAGTGATGAGGTTGAAGCATAGTTTTTGATCGGTAAATTACGAAGTGGGCTGCAGCGTTTGCTGACGGCCCATTTCTTCATTTTTTCTTAAAATTTTTCTTCTGCAATTCTTAAGAACTTCCTGTTATGATAGCAGTATACACTGGAAGAACTATCAGAGAAATACAAAAATATGAGGTGACGCAATGTACAATATTTTAATATGTGATGATGATAAAGAAATTGTGGAAGCGATCGGGATCTATCTGGTAACGGAAGGATATAACGTTTTTAAAGCGTATGACGGATTTGAAGCGCTGGAAGTGATGCGGACGCATGATATCCAGCTTCTTATCATGGATATCATGATGCCGAAAATGGACGGACTTCGGGCAACCCTGCAATTAAGGGAAAAGAGCAATATTCCGGTAATCCTGCTTTCCGCAAAGTCTGAGGATACGGATAAGATCCTGGGACTCAATGTGGGAGCGGATGATTATATCACCAAACCGTTCAACCCGCTGGAACTTGTAGCGAGAGTGAAATCCCAGCTCCGGCGTTATACCCAGCTTGGCAATATGAAGCAGGAGAACGGAAACGGACTTCTGGTAAACGGAGGCCTGGTGATCGATGATAACAGTAAAATGGTAACTGTTGATGAAGAACCTGTAAAACTGACACCGATCGAGTATCAGATCTTAAAATTTCTGATGGAAAACCGGGGACGGGTGTTCTCCACTTCCGCATTATATGAGGCGGTCTGGAATGAAGACGCTATCGGCTCGGAGAATATTATTGCGGTACATATCCGGCATATCCGGGAAAAGATTGAAATCAATCCCAAAGAACCGCGTTATCTGAAGGTTGTATGGGGACAGGGATATAAAATGGAAAAGATTGATAAGTAATCAGGAATTTGATCGGGGAGTGAGAGAATGAAACATTTTCAGAAACTGTTCTACAACAATATATTCCGGTTTATTCTGTTTCTTTTGAGTCTGGTATGCTTAGTATTTTCCGTCTTGTCGGCGGTCGCGGCATATGGAAGGAGCAAGGTGTTTAACGGAGATGATCTGAGCAAGGCGTCGGATTTTGCGGAAACTTCTGAAATCAATTATCTGATCAATGACGGTATGCTGGAGTTACTGGAACTTGCGAAGACCTCCGGACAGTATGAAAAAGTAAACAGGGACGTGGCGGAGCTTCATCTTACGGATTATAATTCTTGGGATACCGAAAGCGTATCGATCAATGATTTTGAAGCGATGACCGGTGAGGAACTTGTCCAGACGGCGGAACGTCTGCTGGTAAACGACCAGTATATCAATGATGCGGGAAATCTTGTAAACGCATTTAATCAGTTTGATTACAACTTTTATGATTATCGCGGAACAAAAGAATTCTTACGTATTTCAACTCAGGATTTTATTGATATTGCAGATAAGTATACGGAATGGAATACAAGGGAGATCACGACTCTGCCGGAAGGTGCGGTTGTCCTGTCCGATGAGGAAGCGGACGCATATATATATGAAACAGAGGCGGGAAATGCAGACGCGGATATGCCGCAGGCTGACGTCTATGAAGAAGTAACGGAGGCATATGGCTATCAGGGATATTCCATACAGGCAGAAATAAAAGAAACAGCGGATGGAGACGAAGTTCAGGTTTATAACAGTCTGGATCCGGATGAAAATCCAAGATGTCTGGTCCGGGAGTCGGAATCCCAGCCCGGTACATACTATGCGACCATTAACGTAAATTTCGGTGATGACTGTATGATCTTCCAGAAGAATAACTCCACGTTCTTATATTCGGAAGCGGAAAACATATATTATAATGATGCCGCAGGGTGGGTGTCTCTGGATGTTATATATGAATCGCAGTATTTGTATATTCCGATGGATAGTCTGGATTTTACATCCGATGAC
>CANRMC010000048.1 GCA_947631605.1 uncultured Lachnospiraceae bacterium | reverse complement strand
GCCGCGCAGGATGAAGCACTGCTGGAGGTTCTGAAGGAACGGCGTATCACAGTGGAGGTCTGCCCGACCAGTAATCTGCAGACGAAAGCGGTTTCGGACCTTCGTTTCCATCCGGTTCGTGAATTTTTACGGCGCGGAATACGGGTTACGGTGAATACCGATAATATGACGGTTTCAGGCACCACGCCGGAAAGGGAATTCCAGTTATTGCGGGATGTTATCGGACTTACGGAGGATGAAGAAAAAACGCTTGTCCGTAACGCGTGGAACGGACGATTCGGACAGTAAGACACGCAACGGATGATTTGGATAGTAAATACACAACGGACGATTTGCACAGTAAGACACACAACAGGAATGAAAATACCGGTTGTGTGTTTTTTTGTTTTGAGGTTTATCCGGTCTGGAATCCAAAAAGGAAAGTATCGGCAACCAAGTAGTCACAAATAGGTATATAATGCGGTATAGAATTAAATTACAATGGGTAAGATATGGTAGTTATTTTTGTTTTTCTGAGGTAAATTACCCATGGATGAAGCGTATAGTGCTGTGTTGAAACGCTTGGCAGATGAGCGTAAAAAGCATAATATGTCCCAGAGAGAAGTCGGTTTGAAACTGGGCATGACGCAAAGTCATTACAGCAAGGCGGAACGAGGTGCGAAGCGGCTTTCTTATGATGCGCTGAAAACTCTGAGCGGTATGGGATTTGATATGTATTATATTTTTACCGGACAGGCAGTTTCTCCTCAGAATTTCGGATTTCTTCTGAAGTGTTCTTATTCGGAACATTTATTTTTCCTTGAGAATTTATATGCCTTTATAGAGTATAGCTGCAGCAGATATCCGGATGCAGACTGGACGGCGCTTTATGAAAATATGCAGTGCATGAAATTTGTGATCTATATCAGGCACAGGAACCGGCGTAATGTGTTTTATCTGATACGTCAATATCGGAACTATACGCAAAAACAGATGGCGTTTGCCCTTGGAATCGACATTAAGAAATACGGGATGCTGGAACACGATAAGATTCTTCCGGACAGTGAGATTATTTTCCGGCTGTTTCATGAATTTCAGGTATCGCCGCTTCTTGTTCTGGAAGATGAACGTCTTCCGTTATATGAACTGCTTCATCTCTTGGACCAGATGGATGCGGCGGCAGCCAAAAGAGTGATGACATACTACCGGTATCTGAATAAAACGTTGTTGTAAGTATTATGAAAAAAGTATTGATTTTAGAAGAAAACGAAATGATTCTGAAGCAGATTTCCAGACTGCTCAAAGAGACGGATCAAGTCTGCTCTGTCGTATGTTTCCGCAGCGTAAAGGACGCATATGAATACGCACTGAATAAGCAGGTGGATCTGTTTATTACCGGTGTGATATTGGATGCGGGAAAACCGGATGACGCTTCCGGTTTTCGTTTTGCAAAGGGAATTCGTGAAATTGTAAAATATCTTTTTACTCCGATTATTTTTGTAACGTCTACGGAAGACCCGAAGCTTTACGCCTATGAGAAACTTCATTGTTTTGCATACTTTGAAAAATCATTTGATAATGATATCTTCATGAAGACAGTCAATGAAGCTTTAAAATTTCCTGCCATAAAGCAGGAACCGAAAATCCTGTATTTCCGTTCGGAAGGCGTAATAGTAGCTGTGGAGCTGGAGAATATGGTTTACGCGGAAAGCATGAATCATGTTGTTTCTATTCATATGGCGGATGAAGAGATAGTAAAAATTAAATATATAACCTTAAAACAGTTTGTGGAGGATGCGGACTCTGATGATATTTTCCAATGCAGCAGAAATACGGTGGTGAATAAGAATTATATACAGAATGTGGATATTGTGAACCGGTTTATTATCCTGCGTAAAGAAATGGGAAGACTGGAAATCGGGATTACATATAAAAAGGTATTGGATGAGAAGTTCAGGTAAATGGTTTTTGGGGTAGAGCTGCTGGAAATTTTATCAGTGATAATCTGCATACACAGGATTTACGGAGTCAGATTACGCTTCGATATCCTGACTCTGTGCCTGCTTCTGACGGACGGTATTGTTATGGATGCCGTCTATTTTCTTGATATTCCGAACATTATTTCTTTTTTGATGTTCCCGCTGATCTTTATTTACTGCCGTTACAGGTTTCGATCATCGCTTCGGGAAACGGCAGTGGTTAATCTTTTATTCATCATTATCATAAGCGGTCTGCAATTCTGGTCGTATCTCATGATTTCATTTTTTGAAATTTCTTCGGAGATCATAAGGGACCTTATCATCAACGGTATGGTTATGCTTATCTGTGCGCTTTGTCTGCCCCGTCTGCATCTTTATGACGCTGTTCAGGGGTTTGAGGCAGGAAACAGATTGGTGAAAATGACTTTATTTCTTGGGACCGGAATGGCGGTTTTTTTGCTTTTACAGAGCAAGCTCCAAATGGCAGTTGACGGCAGGTGGTTTTTCTTTTCTGTCCCTGCGGTTTTTTTATTGATCCTTCTGACCGGAAGCTGGTATGTTTCTTATCAGGAAGCGAAGATGAATATGACGTATTGGAAACCGTTCCGGTCGCTGATAAAAGAGAGCCGTATCCGTCAGCATAATTTTAATAATCAGATCACCGCCATATTGGGAATGCATGCAATTTATAAAACTTATGATGAACTGGTGCAAAATCAGAATCAGGCGGTTGCGGAAATACGGGAAGATGATCGGTTTTTCAGTTTGTTACAGCTTGGAAACCATATTCTTTCCGGCTTTTTATATCAAAAATGCAAAGAATTGGAAACCTCCGGAATCCGGGTGAGGATCCATACAGGGGCGTTGGAGGCATGGGAGACAGAGCATATGCGGGAGTTAATGGAGGCTTTGGGAATCCTTCTTGATAACGGAGCGGAAGCAGTGCTAAGTTCAGATTTCCCAAAAGAAATAGATTTTACGGTTGATAAACTGGCGGAAGGTTATTCCTTTTGCGTCATGAACCGGACGGAAGATTTTTTATTCAATGAAATTCAGGAGTGGTTCCGGTATGGGAAAAGTTTGAAAGGAAAGGGCAGGGGAATCGGATTGTACCGGGTACGGGAATTATGCCGGAGATTAGAAAACTGGCATCTTGTCGTTGAAAAAAGACAGTTGGAAAACGGCGTGGGTATCTGCTTTACGTTGTTTGTTATGAAAGCAGGCAGTGTAGATTTTGTAGAGTAAAGCTGCCTGCTTTCATTTTTGGGATATTCGAGGTATGTCATCCCTTTATTCGTCTTGATCCGGATACTTATATTCTCCGAACAATAAAAGGCTTGGTATTGTTGTGTGAAACCATAAAGAAATGGCAATACAACATAAAAAAGCACTTTTCAGACGATGAACCAACTGGTTCATTCCCCCTTTCTCTTTTGTATTTTTCCGGCCGCATAAAGTTGTAGAGTATGCAGGACAATCATCCAGAATCCTATATTGGATAACATGCCGCAGGGAAGCAGGATAACAAAAAATGCGTAAAGAAGTATGGTAAGACAAGTGATGTTTCGCAGTTTTCTGTATTGTTCTGCCGTCGGCGCGGGCCTGTATCCGGATAGGACAGGACCGATTGCATAACAGCCGGTAAGACACAGAAACAGGAGAATTGCCTGCGGAATCTTTCCAAGGCAGAGATTGGGAAGAACCCGGATGCCCAGAAAAAGATACAGCATGGAAACGGCGAGACAGCTCCAGTAGTGATAGAAGTGCAGACCGCCGGTGGTGCACCGCAGGAACAGCATGACAGACAACGCAAAAACGTAAGCTGTCAGGTGTTTCCGGAATAACAGCGCTAATATAAAAATCTTACTGATCTCCGAAAAAACAGTTGAAAAAAAATAATTCAGTTGTGCAATCTGATAACTGTCGAATTGACAGTTTCGTTTTAGATATGACTGAAAATATTTCATTTTTCCACCTGAAAAACCTGTTTCGTATCCTGTTAAAAGAATAGCAAGAAGAGGCAAAAATAGAAAAATTTTTCATTGAATTATAGTTTGCATAAACTGAGTTCTCTAAAAACGCTTATTATAGTCGAAAAACTACGAAAATAATAAGTATTCATAGAATATAGTACAAAAATACTGCAATTTGGTTAATTTTTCCATAAGCCGTTAGAAAAATGAAAAACCGGCTGTTTCTATATTATTGTCTGGTGCTTTGAGCATGGTTATGTTATGATGGGAATGATTTTATCTGCTGCATACGGAGGGACATATTATGAATCGAAAGCTTTTGGTTTTGGATATAGACGGGACGCTGACGAATTCCAAAAAGGAGATTACGGAAAAGACGAAGACTGCGTTGTTTCGGATGATGGAAAAAGGACATCTGGTTATGATCGCCTCCGGAAGACCGACGCCGGGACTGAGGCGGTATGAGGCGGAACTGGAACTTCGGGAGCGGGGCGGATATCTGCTTTCCTATAACGGTGCGAAAGTTACCCGCTGCAAAGACGGTGCGGTCATTTATCAGAAACAGCTTGCGAAGAAATATATTGCGGGCATTTATCAGTTTGCCTGCGACCATGACTGCGGAATCATCACATATGATTCGGATGTTATTTCGGGCAGGCGGCTCGATGATTATCTCCGGCTGGAAGCGAGGATCAACGGCATGACGCTTAAAGAAGTGGAGAACTTCACAGAATATGTGAATTTTGACGTAAATAAATGCCTTTTGACAGCGGATCCCGCTGTGTCTTATGAATATGAAAAAATGCTGGCGGAGCAGTATGAAGACGTATTGAGTATCGGACGTTCGGAACCGTTTTTTATTGAGGTAATGGCGAAGGGCGTGGATAAAGCGAAAACATTGGAACAGGTGATCGGAAAGATCGGGATCCGGTATGAAGATACCATTTGCTGCGGCGACGGGTTTAACGATAGATCCATGATCGAATATGCGGCATTGGGAGTAGCCATGGCAAACGCCCAGCCGGAGGTAAAAGCGGTGGCGGATTATATTACGGCTTCCAATGATGAGGACGGGATCGCGGAAGTGATCGAACGGTTCATTTTAACGGAGAACAGAGAGGAAGGAATGCTATGATAACAGCGATGCTTTTTGCCGGCGGCGTCGGCACCAGAATGAAGCAGACGGATATGCCGAAACAGTTTCTGGAGATTGGAGGGAAACCAATCATTATCCGCACGCTGGAACATTTTTCAAAGCATGAAAATGTGGATGCGATCGTTGTGGCGTGTATTGAGGAATGGATTCCCCATCTTTTGAATCTGATTTCTGTATATCAGATAGAAAAGGTGAAAGCCGTCGTTCCCGGCGGACCGACCGGTTTTGCTTCGATCCATAACGGGGTTATGAAAACGGCGGAATTTCAGAAAGATCCGGATGACCTGATATTGATCTGCGACGGCGTGCGGCCGATGCTTTCAAAGAAACTGATCGACGATTGTATTGACGCAGCGAAGAGATTCGGAACGGCGGTTCCGGTCACGCCGAGCATAGATTCCCTGCTTTACAGTGAGGATGGAAGCACCTGCGGAAAAAGCTATCCGAGAGGCTCCATGTATGTCACGCAGGCACCGCAGGGATATACGATGAAGCGGATTCTCTGGGCGCATGAGGAGGCGGAAAAACGGGGGATCATAAATCCGATCTCCACGAGCGAGCTTTTTATCGAACTGGGTGAAACGGTGCATTTATTTCCGGGAGAACGGAATAATATTAAAGTCACTACGCCGGAGGATCTGGAAATCCTGCGGGCCGGTTATTTTTATGAAAATTTCAAACTGTATGCAAGAGAAGAACAAAAGGGGATGTGAAAAATGGGGATTCTGTCAGTGAAGGAAAATCTGGAGGAGAATATATTCCGGGATATAGAAACGGTGGCAGAGGCAGAACTGCCATGGGAAGCGCTGCGGGATAAAACCATCCTCATTACCGGCGCTGCCGGATTTATCAGTTATTATCTGGTTGCGGCGCTGCTTCTTAGGAACGACCGGTATCAGACGAATACACGCGTCATCGGTATGGTGCAGAATCGGAAACGGGCGGAGGAAAAGTTTGGGAAGCTTGCCGAACGGGAGGATTTTGTCCTTGTCGAGCAGGATGTGTGCGAACCGTTTGTTCTGACGGAGCCGGTTTCTTATATTATCCATGCCGCAAGCAACGCCAGCGCCTGGCATTTTGAACATGTGCCGGTCGATACCATGAATGCCAATCTGTCCGGCACGATTCATGTATTGGAATATGCAAGGAAATGGAACGCTGTCGTTCTTTTCATATCCAGTCTAAAGACTTACGGAGAGGTGACGGACGGTTCGCTGAAACTCTCGGAGCATGCGGCGGGATATCTGGATCATGATTCGTATAAAAACTGCTATGCCGTAGGAAAGCGCGCGGCGGAAACCCTGTGTGCCTGCTATCATAAGCAGTACGGGGTTTCGGTAAAGATCGCAAGACCGAGCTATATTTACGGACCGGCTTCGCTTACGGATGACCGGGTATGGGCGCAGATCCTTGCGGATGTAGTTTACGGGAGAAATATCCTGCTTAAGAGTAACGGAGCGGCGTACCGTTCTTTCTGTTATGTCAGCGATACGGCCGCGGCGCTGTTTATGATCCTGTTAAAAGGCGGCGATATGCAGCCTTATAATATTGCAAGCGAGACTTCGGATGTTACGATCCGCGGTTTTGCAAGACTTGCGGCGCAGGCGTTTCCGGAAAAAAATCTTACGCTTGTCTTTGAAAATCCGGAGGATGAGAAAGAACCCGTTCCGCAGTTTTCCGGCAGGACGCCGGAGGTTCTGGATGGTACGAAACTCTATCAACTGGGGTTTCGACCGAAGGTAGGAATTCCGGAGGGGATCAGGCGCAGCGTGGCGATCCTTACCGCACGGAAAGAAGCGGAAAAAGGTTGAAATAATCATGGGAATCATTTATAATACTTTAGGGAAAAATTTCCATACAGGGACTGCCGGAGGAGCAGGGATATGAAGCATAATGAGATATTTGAAAAGCTGTATCTGATTCTTCAGGTAGGAATCACAATGCTTACGCCGATTCTGCTTTGTTTTCTGGCAGGTTATCTGATCGACAGGCATTTTGGCACGACGCTACTTGTTTTTTTCATTATTCTGGGTGTTCTCAGCGGCTACAGGGCGGTTTATGTTTTATTAAGGAGCCATATTAAGGGGAACGAAAAAAAAGATGAACCGGATAAAGAATGGGTTAAAAAAGCTTTTGAAGAAGATGAGCAGGATAAGAAATGACGAATCGGCAGGACGTACTTTGGCGGAGCTGATCCTCGGAATCCTGATTCATGGCATATTCTTTCTGGCACTGGGAATGATAGTTATGAACAGAAGATTGCTTTTTGCGCTCGGACTTCTGGCGGGACTTATCGCAGCCGTTTTTGCTGTAATCAATATGTATGACACCCTGAATATGGGATTGGAATTAAAAGGAAAAGAATCCGTCCGCTATATAAGGCAGAAGAGTTTTATCCGAATGGCTGTTGCTTTAATTCTGATGCTGGCAGCGGTTCTGATTAATATAAATTTATTCATAGGGGTTGTGGTGGGACTTCTGTCCATCAAGACCTCCGGACTTTTTAACCGGTATCTGGACCGGCTTTATGACGAAACCTGAGCATCGCGCAGGCTTCGGATGATTATTTTCAGGAAGGGAGAAAAAAGATGGTTTCAGGCATTGGCAGTACAGCAGCGCCGATCTTATATGACGCCGATTTTTATATTCATGAACTGTATCCCATCAATTTCTTTGGCACGACGGTCTATATCACAACGACGCACGTATGTACCGTTCTGGTTATGGCCGCCCTTATGATATTTACGCTTGTGGCAAGAAGGAGCGTGCTTCGGGCGGAAAAAGAAGGGAAACCTTCGACACTTGCAACCATTGTAGAAATGGGCGTTGATATGCTGATCCGGTTTGTGGAAAGCGTTATGGGCAAGTCGGCCGCAAAGCGGTATGTAACTTATATGGGCGTTTTGTTCTTATATATCTTCGTCTGCAATACGTCGGGTATTTTCGGACTGCGTCCGCCGACAGCGGATTTCGGAACTACGTTCTGTCTTGCGCTGATCACGTTTGTAATGATCCAGTATGCAAATATCCGGTACAATAAATTCGGAGCGTTTACGAGTCTCTTTGAACCGATCTTTCTGTTCTTCCCGATGAATGTCATCAGTGAATTTTCTACGCCGGTCTCCATGTCGCTCCGTCTGTTCGGAAATATTACGGCGGGTACCGTGCTTATGTCACTCTACTATGGCATGCTTCCGTGGTTTGCGAAAATCGGCGTACCGTCGTTCCTGCATATTTACTTCGATTTGTTCTCAGGAGCTATACAGACCTATGTATTCTGTATGCTGACCGTAACCTTTGTAAAAGATAAGCGAGGCGCTTATTAATATAAATATAATTATTTGGAGGAAAAGCTATGGATATTAACATTGAAGGATTAGTGTATGCATTCTCAGCATTGGGAGCCGGCATTGCAGTCTGCTCCGGTATCGGTACCGGTATCGGTCAGGGAAATGCCGCAGGTATGGCAGCGCAGGCAGTCGGTCGGAATCCGGGTGCAAAGGGTGATATTATGTCAACCATGCTTCTTGGACAGGCAGTTGCCGAAACTACCGGTCTGTACGGTCTGGTTGTTGCCCTGCTTCTTATGTTCGTTAAGCCGTTTAAGTAAAAAAGGGAAGGAATAAGATATGATGATGTTAAGAAGTGCGTACGCGGCAGTTCTTACAGAAGGTCGTATTTTCGGACTGGACAGCCAATTACTGTTTGATATTCTTTTCCAAGGAATCGCTGTATTTCTCCTGTTTATCTTTATCGGCTATCTGCTGATCAATCCGGTAAAAAAGATTATCGCTGACAGGCAGGCAAAGATTCAGAATGATATTGAAACCGCAGAAAAAGACAGAGAGTCGGCGGCAAAGCTGAAAGCGGAATATGACAGCAAGATCCAAAACGTGGAAAGCGAAGCGGAGGAGATTCTCTCTGCTGCAAGGAAGAAAGCGGTCAGAAATGAGAACAATATCATCAGCGAAGCGAAGGAAGAGGCTGCGCGTATTATTTCCGGTGCGTCAAAAGAGGCGGAGCTGGAGAAATTAAAAGTAAAAGACGAGGTTCGTGTTGAGATCATCAACGTGGCGTCTGCGATCGCAGGAAAAATCGTGGAAGGCGAGATTGACCGCAAAAAGCAGGACGAGCTGATCGATGCAACACTGGAAGAAATAGGTGATAGCACATGGCTAAGCAAGTAGAATCCGTATATGGGACCGCTCTGTTCAATGCCGGAAAGGAAGAAGGAACACTGGAAAACCTTCTGGGGCAGGCGAAAGAGGTTATCCTCGTATTGGAGCAGAATCCGGAGTTTACGAGGCTTCTGGTTCATCCGGAAATCGGGGCGGACGAGAAGGCTGCCATGGTCCGGAAAGTGTTTGACGGGAGGACGGACGACGCTCTGACCGGTCTTCTTGTTGCGGCAACCAAAAAAAATCATGGAGATAAATTAAAAGCGATTCTGTCATTTTTTGTTAAGATTGCCATGGAGGAGCTGAAGATCGGCGCCGCTTATGTGACTTCTGCTGTGGAACTTCGTGAGGAGCAGAAGGATGCGGTTTTTAAGAAACTTCTTCAGACGACGGGCTATCAGGAAATGGAAATGCATTATACGGTGGAACCCGGCATTATCGGCGGGTTGATCATCCAAATCGGGGACCGGGTTGTGGACAGCAGCATAAAAACACAGCTGGATTCTCTGAAGAAAACCCTTATATAGAGTTATCGTTTAATATTAGGAAAGGAAATCGAAGCGCATGAATTTAAAACCGGAAGAGATCAGTTCCGTCATTCAGGAACAGATCCAAAATTATAAACTTCAGCTCGAGACATCTGAAACCGGTACGGTTATTATGGTTGCCGACGGCATTGCGCGTATACATGGTCTGGATAATGCCATGCAGGGGGAACTTCTGCTGTTCCCAAATGATATTTACGGCATGGTTATGAATCTGGAAGAAGATAACGTGGGCGCTGTTCTTCTGGGCGACATTTCCGGCATTCGGGAAGGCGATACCGTAAAGACGACCGGACGTGTCGTAGAAGTGCCTGTCGGAGACGGCATGCTGGGCAGAGTTGTAAATGCGTTGGGACAGCCGATCGACGGCAAAGGACCGATCGAAAGCACGAAAACCAGACAGATCGAACGTGTCGCATCCGGCGTTATCTCCCGTAAATCAGTCGATACGCCGCTTCAGACGGGTATCAAGGCGATCGACGCCATGGTTCCAATCGGCAGGGGCCAGAGAGAGCTGATCATCGGCGACAGACAGACGGGAAAAACGGCGATCGCCGTTGACACGATCATCAATCAGAAGAACCAGAATGTAAATTGTATCTATGTCGCGATCGGGCAGAAAGCTTCTACCGTTGCGAATATCGTAAAGACACTGACGGAATATGGCGCTATGGCATATACGACCATTGTTGCATCTACGGCATCCGAATTGGCACCGTTACAGTATATTGCTCCATATGCAGGCTGTGCGATCGGTGAAGAATGGATGGAAAACGGAAAGGACGTTCTGATCGTTTATGACGATCTGAGTAAGCATGCGGCTGCATACCGTACCCTTTCACTGCTTCTCCGCAGACCGCCAGGACGTGAAGCGTTCCCGGGTGATGTATTCTACCTGCATTCCAGACTGCTGGAACGGGCAGCCAGATTATCCGATGAATTGGGCGGCGGTTCCCTGACCGCTCTTCCGATCATTGAAACGCAGGCAGGTGATGTGTCCGCCTACATTCCGACGAATGTTATTTCCATTACGGACGGACAGATCTATCTGGAAACAGAAATGTTTAACGCCGGTTTCCGACCGGCAGTCAATCCGGGACTTTCCGTATCGCGTGTCGGCGGCGCCGCGCAGGTAAAGGCAATGAAAAAGATTGCCGGACCGATCCGTGTGGAACTTGCACAGTATCGGGAACTTGCTTCTTTCGCACAGTTTGGTTCCGAACTGGATGAGGATACGAGAAACAAACTGGCGCAGGGCGAAAGGATCAAGGAAATGCTGAAACAGCCGCAATATATGCCAATGCCGGTTGAGAGACAGGTTGTCATTATCTATGCGGCAACCCATAAGTATCTGTTGGACATCGAAACCTCTCAGGTACTGGATTTTGAAAAAGGGCTGTTTGAATATATTGAAACCAAGGAACCGGATATTTTCATCAATATCAGGGATGAGAAGGTGATCTCCGAAGAAACGGAGAAACTTCTGGTTCATGCGATCGAGGAATTTAAGAAAGAATTTTAAGCGGAGGTGACGCGGCATGGCTTCCATGCGGGGAATCAAAAGACGGAAGGAAAGTGTTACCAGCACGCAGCAGATCACGAAAGCCATGAAGCTTGTGGCGACGGTCAAACTCCAAAAGGCTCGGACGCGGGCGGAGAATAACCGATTGTATTTCGATATGCTGTATAATACGATCTGCTCGGTTCTTGCCATGACAGGAAACAGCGACAATAAATATCTGCGGGAAAATGACACGGCGGCGAAGGCTGTAGTCGTTATATCCGCCAACCGGGGACTTGCGGGAGGATATAATTCCAACATTGTGAAACTGGTGGACGCCCAGAATTTTCCGAAGGATAACACATTTATCTATGGCGTGGGAAGAAAAGGAATCGAAGGGCTGAGCAGAAAAGGATATCAGATTCATAGAGATGATTCGGATGTTATCAACGAACCGTTGTTCAGCGACGCGATTGAGCTTACCAAGGCCCTTCTGAAAGAATTTGAAGACGGTAAGATCGGCGAAATATATATCGCCTATACCAGTTTCAAGAATACGGTGGTTCATGAACCCCGGCTGCTGAAGCTTCTGCCTTTGGACGAGGATGATTTCAAATCCGAAGATGATGAGGCCGCATTTTCAGACCGCCTGCAGATGAATTTTGAACCGTCCGAGGAAGAGGTTCTGAACAATATCATTCCAAAGTATCTGTCGAGTATTTTTTACGGTGCGTTTCTTGCGGCGATCGCCAGTGAGAACGGCGCCAGAATGCAGGCAATGGATTCAGCAACCAGCAATGCGGATGAAATGATAAGCAGTCTGTCCCTGCAATACAATCGTGCGAGACAGAGTTCTATTACACAGGAGCTTACCGAGATTATTGCCGGCTCGGAAGCAATCAGTTAATCCGATGCGGCAAGGATAGGAGAGTTTAGATGGCAGAATTAAATTGCGGAAAAATAACCCAGATTATCGGTGCTGTTCTTGACATCAGATTTACCGAGGGAAACCTCCCGGAAATTTATGATGCAATCAATATAACGAAAAATGACGGCGGCACTTTATGTGCGGAGGTTTCTCAGCATTTAGGGGACGATACGGTAAGATGTATTGCCATGGGACCGACGGACGGTCTGGTAAGAGGCATGGAAGCCGTAGCAACCGGCGCGCCGATCACAGTACCGGTAGGAGAAGAAACGCTGGGACGTATGTTTAACGTACTGGGACAGCCGATCGACCAGCAGCCGGCACCGGAAACAAAGGAAAAGCTTCCGATTCACAGGAATGCACCGGCATTTTCGGAGCAGGCAACCGATACGGAAATACTGGAAACAGGTATCAAGGTCGTGGATCTGCTCTGCCCGTATCAGAAAGGCGGTAAGATTGGTCTGTTCGGAGGAGCGGGCGTTGGAAAAACCGTTCTGATCCAGGAGCTGATTCGTAATATTGCGACCGAGCATGGCGGATATTCCGTATTTACCGGTGTTGGAGAACGGACCAGAGAGGGTAACGACCTGTACTATGAAATGAAGGAGTCAGGGGTTATCAACAAAACCACTATGGTATTTGGACAGATGAACGAGCCGCCGGGAGCGAGAATGCGCGTTGGCCTGACCGGACTTACGATGGCAGAGTATTTCAGAGACGTATGCAACAAAGACGTGCTTCTTTTCATTGATAATATTTTCCGATTCACACAGGCAGGTTCCGAGGTGTCAGCCCTGCTTGGACGTGTTCCGTCAGCCGTTGGTTATCAGCCGACACTCCAGACGGAAATGGGCGCGCTTCAGGAGCGGATCACTTCTACGAAGAACGGTTCCATTACTTCCGTTCAGGCGGTTTATGTGCCTGCGGATGACCTGACAGACCCGGCGCCGGCAACGACATTTGCCCATTTGGATGCGACAACGGTACTTTCCCGTTCGATTGTGGAACTGGGTATTTATCCTGCGGTCGATCCGTTGGAGTCCACTTCCAGAATTCTTGATCCGCGCGTCGTGGGCGAGGAACATTACAAGGTTGCGCGGGGCGTACAGGAAATCTTACAGAAGTATAAGGATCTGCAGGATATTATCGCAATCCTCGGTATGGACGAATTGTCCGAAGAAGATAAGCTGGTCGTATCAAGAGCAAGAAAGATTCAGAGATTTTTGTCACAGCCGTTTTTCGTTGCAACGCAGTTTACCGGATATGAAGGAAAGTATGTACCGGTGGAAGATACGATTCAGGGCTTCCGTGAGATATTGGAAGGAAAGCATGATGAGATTCCGGAGAGCTATTTCCTGAATGCGGGTGCGATTGATGACGTACTGGAGCGGTATAAGAACAGATAAACGGGAGAATGAGGAATGGCAGCTACATTAGAATTAAAAATCATTGCTCCTGAACGGGAATTTTTTCAGGGTCCTGCTGAATTCGTGGAGTTCAATACAACCGAGGGATATATCGGAGTTTATCCGAAACATATTCCTACCACGGTAGTCCTGAATCCGGGAATCCTTCGGATCACCAATGGAAATGAAGTAAGGGAAGCTGCGCTTCACTCCGGCTTTGCGGAGATCCTTGGCGATCGGATCACCATCTTGGCAGAGGCAGTGGAATGGCCGGAGGAGATCGATAAGAACCGGGCGGAGCAGGCGAAGATCCGTGCAGAAAGAAAGATCAAGGAAAATGCTCAGGACGCCAGCCGGGCGGAACTTGCGCTGAAGCGTTCCGTCATTCGGATCCAGCTTGCACAAAAAGAAAAATAACTAGAGACGGCAGAACGAAAAAGGTTCTGCCTTTCTTTTATGGGGGGTTATTATGATTGAATGGATACAGACTCTGGATGCGGAAATATTGCTGTTTTTCCAGGAATATATCCGGTGTCCTGTGCTTACGGCAATTTTTTCTTTCATTACCATGTTTGGAAGCGGCGGACTGCTTCCAATCGTGACGTCTCTTGTACTGATGATTCCGAAAAAAACCAGAAAAGTAGGATTTATCGCTGCGATAGCACTCCTTCTTTCTTTCCTGTTCAATAATCTTCTGATCAAGAATCTGGTTGCCCGCGTCCGTCCCTATGAAGTGATCGAAGGATTAAAGCTTATTACAAAACGCGCGACGGATTATTCGTTCCCATCCGGTCATACGGCAAATACCTGCGTGGTAGCGTTTGTGATCTTTGTATTTGCGCCAAAGAAGATCGGTATACCGGTGCTGATCTTTTCAGTCCTTATGGGAATTTCCAGAATTTATCTGGGCGTTCATTACCCATCTGACGTAGTGGCAGGTTTTCTGTCCGGCGGCGGTATCGGGTATGTTTCCGCTGTAATAGGAAGAAAGCTGATCTCCGGAAACCCTCCGCTTAATACAGGTGAAACCATAGCGGAAGAAAATATTCCGGAACCGGAGCCTATGGAAGAATCGAAAAAAGAAGAATGATTTTCGGATCGTAGCATAAAATATAGGAAAGAAAATCCGGATTCGTATTATGGATTTCATGATTTCCGCATCGGATTACATTCTCCCTGTATTTATTGTATATATTTTGGTTTATGGCGCATGGAAACGGGTAAAAGTTTATGACGCTTTTGTGGAAGGCGTAAAAGAAGGATTTGCGATCGTGGTAAATATCGCGCCGACACTGGTGGGACTTCTGTTTGCCGTGAGTTTTGCCCGCATTTCCGGATTCTTAAACATAATCTCGGCTCTGATCTCACCGTTTGCCTCTCTCGTCCGGATTCCGGCGGAGGTGATCCCGCTTGCCATTGTAAAAATGTTTTCCTCATCGGCGGCAACCGGAATCGCTCTGGATATATTTTCCACGTATGGACCGGACTCCTATCTGGGTCTTACGGCTTCCATTATGCTTAGCTGTACCGAAACGATTTTTTATACCATGTCCGTGTATTTTATGGCTGTAAAGGTGACGAAAACCAGATGGACAGCGGCAGGCGCCATATTCGCAAGCCTTGTCGGAATTGCCGCCAGCGTTCTGCTTGCCGGAGCAATGTCCTAAATAAAATAAATGTGTAAATGATTCCACAGCACCCGCGAAAAGCTTCCGGACAGACGAGCGACGTCTAAAAAGATATACGTAATTGCCTACACCAGACAGCTTTCTCCGTGCAGATGGTTCGGTTCCGGGACAGACGAGCATCGTCTTAAACAAGATATATGTAAATGCTCACACCAGACAGCTTTCTCCGTGCAGATACTTCGGTCCCGGGACATATGAGCCGCCGGTTC
>CANRMC010000047.1 GCA_947631605.1 uncultured Lachnospiraceae bacterium | reverse complement strand
TTGTCAGATTCCTTTTCAATGTTCGATTAGATGGTCATATTTACAACTTTTAAGCATTCGTTTCGCAATCGCCTATCTTAATTATAATATACCAAACCATTCTTATCCTTGGTTTTTCATCAGTTTGTTGCACTTTCTTGTTTCCACATCACCTGAATGAAGTTCTTCTGCATGGTTATCCTTGATTGTAACCTGCTTTTTCAATTCTTTTGCATACGGGTTTTGTACTGCATTAGAAAAGTCATATTCCTCTCCCATACTATCTTTCCTTATCTAAAGAATTTACATTATAAAAGAACACAATATAATTATAGTATATTTATGTTTTTTGTCAATTTCATATTATCAACGTATTTTTTAACATTTTTACATTTCTACAAATATCTCCCAGACATAACGAAGTAAAAACTGCACATACTAGAGCATAGAACAATGTAAGGAGGAGATAAAAGTGAAATTTTTAAATGGTTTTTGTCTTACACTTGCCATTGTCGGTGCCATTAACTGGGGATTGATCGGATTTTTCGATTATAATCTCGTTTCCGGTATCTGCGGAGACGGTTCTTGGCTCACCAGAATCCTGTATGCACTGGTCGGTCTTGCCGGTCTGTACGTGATTTCATTTTACGGATTTCTTTCAAGAGAGACAAACTAAAAAGGACAGCAAAAAAATCCCCTGCACATCGGGCGTTATACCGAAGTACAGGGGATTCTTCATATTTATTTTTTTACGCCTGCGCTTCCATTTTTTTCTGGTAAGCTTCCTGCATGGCGTCCACCGACAGAAGCTGGCTTACGCTTACGCCGGAGAACATATCATCCATGGCAATCTCGATTTCACCGGAGTTTAAGGTAATGGAATCTCTCCGTTCATTATACGGCTCAGAAATCAGCAGCCTGCGGACAGCTTCACTGAAATATGGCATCTTATCCGGTACGGAAATGTATTTCCGGTGCGGAAGTCCTTCCAAACTGCCATCCTTCGTCAGACAGAGTTTCTTCTCATCGCTGATCTCATTTACAAATGCTTCCGCCGCCTTGCTCATAACCTGATTACGTTTCTCATTGCTCGGAGAAACAAACATGACGTTCAGCTCCTGAAGAGATATCTTCTCATCCATAAATGCAACGGAGATCATCTTTTCCGGTCCGTAAGTCGCAAGACCGATGAAAAATGCATTGTATATTTTCTCGATATAAGGTTTTACAGTGATCGCCCTTCCGTTGTCGATATTTGCTTCGTTATCCAGCATCAGCTTTATGATGCCCTCGCGGAAGCTTTCAATCCTCTCATCCGTAATATAATCCGACGGAAGAAATGCACGGAAGCTCGCCTGCCGGAGCACATGATTTACAATCTGTTTTCCTTCGTTTGCAAAATCCTCAATCGCATTTTCCAGATCTTTTCCGAACTGGGAATACAGATCGTCGATTCTCTCCGCCCGCTGCTTCAGCCAACGGATAGTATCGCCAAATACGTCTTCGGAATCCAGTCCCTGGATCAATATATTTCTCTCCTGAGAAAGGGTTTCCTTTAAGTAAGCGTCATAATAACCGTTTTCCGTTTCCCTCTTTGCAGACGGGAAAGTAAAGAAACGTTTTGCCACGATATCCCGAATGGATTCAATCGTACGGCTAAATTCACCGGACGGCTGATACTGATGATGCAGCTCCTCCAGTTTCCGGATTTCCGCAGTGATGCCCTGCTCTTTTTCCACGCCGCCGATCCCCGGTGCACCAATAAGCTGAATGACCGCAAATGGACCATATTTCTGCTGGTACTGCATGAAAAGCTTCTCCAGCATATCCCACATTCTTAATTTTATTTCTTTTGTGATAACCGGAATATCCTGCCGCACCTGCTGCAGACCGCGTTCCATCGTGTTCTTCAGATTATCCTGCTTTTTCTTGATCGCCTTATAATTTGGCTTGATGAACTGTCCGAGATTCACAAGTCCCTTTACGGCAAGGGCAATATCGTCGCCCGGACGGCCGGACAGAAATTCCCTCAGTTCATATGTCGCCTCTCTGATATCCTGCTCATAAGAAACGCCCTCAAGCGGCGTCTCCGCGATCTTCTTATAGGCCTTCGCAAAAGCTTCACCCTCGCAGATATTCTCGATCTCGCGGATTGGGAACTTGTAATACGCCTCATGGATCACCTTGAAATTGCAGGCGGATTCATTTGCAAAGAAACTATCCCGGAACTTCGTCCGGTCCGCTTCCTGCTCTGCGTTATCCGTATACCGCTTTATCATAAGTTTATAAAGAAATCTGGCTGTTTCGTCATAGATCGTTCCCGGCGGCAGATAGCCCTGCTCATCCTGTTTGCCGGAAACCAGTATACAGGCGTCAAACATATTATCCTTCATGGCGATCTTGTGCCCGCCATGCTCAAAGGTATAAAGCTCCACAGAATTTGCGAGCTTCATATTATGTTCCACTTCCTGCATCGTCTCCCATGCATTGGCATTGAGTCTTGATACAAGTTCCTGATCGTTTGCAATCTCCAGATTACCAAACATAACGTCCGGCATGAGCAGACAGCCGCCCACCCGGAAATTCTTCCACTTCATGGCTTTTCCATATGCCCTTACATTATAAGTAAGTGCGGACAAAATTCCGCCGCCTGTACCGCCGCCAACGCCGGAAACCACGATAACATCCAGTTTTCCGGATTTACGATACAGATCATCCAGACGGTCAAATAACAGAAGCCTTACGTCGCCGTAGGCATTCCGGAACATAACGTCTCCGATCTTCTTATTGCCCTTCGCCCCATTCGTGCCAATGGTAAGCTCCGGATCATTCTCATCCTTCCACTCCGCCAGATTCGGACGGTAAATACTGATCACCTCAAGAGCGTCAAAACCGATTCCCTGCCTGCTGTCTTCAATCGTCTGTTCCATTTCCGGAATATCGGAATCGATCAGGAGGAAATTAATATTATTCTCCGGCGTAATATCATCAAAGAGCATACCTTTCAGATTACGCACGACTTCTCTGCCGACGCCGCCCAGCGCAATCACAAGAACATCTCCGTCGAACCGGTCCTCGTCGTTGCTGACGCCGAATATACGGATATCCTTGATCTTACCAAACTCTTCTTTTTGCGTATCAATCAGTATCATTTCTCTTCTCCTTTACCCTAATTTTTACGGAATTCCTCTAGTTCCAACCCCTCATTATGCTCCAGCAGGATCCGTATCGACCACTCGTTTGCGAACAGCAGGAGCGGATTGTCCTTCATATCTTTCACCTTCCGGCAATCGTTGATCCGGTTGATCTTATTTAAGTCAATCTCCGGATTCTTTACCCAGCGGATATAATTATACGGCAGCGGCTCCAAACGCACTTCACAGCCGTATTCATTTAGCAGCCGGTATTTCAGTACGTCAAACTGCAGGACGCCTACCACGCCGGCGATAATTTCCGAAAGTCCCAATGTGTAATCCTGAAAAATCTGAATGGCGCCTTCCTGCGCAAGCTGCGTCACGCCCTTCATAAACTGTTTCCGCTTCATGGAATCCGAATGCACAAGCCGGCAGAAATGTTCCGGCGCAAATGTCGGGATCCCCTCATACCGGAATTTACTGCCCGGCATACAGAGCGTATCTCCGATGGAAAAAATGCCCGGATCAAAAACACCGATCACGTCGCCTGCATAAGCTTCCTCTATAATTTTCCGGTCCTGCGCCATGATCTGCTGCGGACGGGATAATTTTAATTTTCGTTTGCTCTGCACATGATAGACGTCTTTCGCAGCGTCGAATCTGCCGGAGCAGATACGCATGAAAGCGATCCGGTCATGATGCGCCTTGTTCATATTCGCCTGTATCTTGAATATAAATCCGGAGAAAGGCTCCTCCACAGGATCGATCAGGCCCTCATCCGACTGTCTCGGAAGCGGCGACTGCGTCATTTTCAGGAAATGTTTTAGAAATATCTCTACGCCGAAATTCGTAAGCGCCGAGCCGAAAAATACCGGCGACAATTCGCCTTTGTCCACCTTCTTTTGATCCAGTTCGTCCACAGCTCCGTCCAGAAGTTCAATATCTTCTAATAATTTCTGATACTGCTCTTCATCCACGGCATCGCGGAACGCATCGTCTTCTATATGATATTCCGTCTCTGCAGCGCTCTTTGCACCGCCCTGGGAAACCGCCTGGAACATAGATACCCGCTGCGTATCCCGGTTATAAACGCCCCGAAATGCTTTTCCGGAACCGATCGGAAAATTCACCGGACAAGTCCGTATGCCCAGAACTTTTTCAATGTCATCCAATAATTCAAACGGATCCTTCGCATCCAGATCCATTTTGTTGATAAATGTAAAAATCGGGATATGCCGCATAACGCAGACCTTAAAAAGTTTGATCGTCTGAGCCTCGACACCCTTGGAAGCGTCAATCACCATGACTGCGGAATCCGCCGCCATTAAAGTACGGTATGTGTCCTCCGAGAAATCCTGATGCCCCGGCGTATCCAGAATATTGATGCAATATCCGTCATATTCAAACTGCAGGACCGAGGAGGTAACGGAAATACCTCTTTCCTTTTCAATATCCATCCAATCCGAAACCGCATATTTGGAATTTGCCTTTCCTTTTACGGAACCCGCCGTATTGATCGCACCGCCGTACAATAAAAACTTCTCCGTAAGCGTTGTCTTACCGGCGTCCGGGTGGGATATGATCGCAAATGTCCTTCTTCGTTCTATCTCATGTCGCAAATCTTCAGCCATGACGTCCTCCAGCTTTTATCCATAGATATTTTTATTATATCCCGAATCGCTTCATAACTCAAGCCTACTTCCATTATTTTTTGATTTTTTAAGATTTTTCTTTTTTATTATATGCAAAAGAGCC
This sequence comes from uncultured Lachnospiraceae bacterium, assembly GCA_947631605.1. Lineage (GTDB taxonomy): Bacteria > Bacillota > Clostridia > Lachnospirales > Lachnospiraceae > CANRMC01. The sequence goes on along the minus strand of CANRMC010000047.1, from coordinate 11,030 downwards.
GGCAAATGATTTGCCGGCTCTCTGCGCTTATGGTTTCTCCAATTTCTTTACTGCTTTGGAGTTTTGTCTTTTTGTTCATCATCATCCAGATTCACCTTTTGATAATTCTGGATGATCTGATTCAGAAGCCCCACGATTCTTGTTTCTTCCTTTGAAACAAAGGCAAATGCAATCATTACCCCCATTGCCGAAAGCGTCTGTAAAAAAACAGAGGTAATATATAACTGCAACACGCTTTCCGGTACATTTACCGGAATGATGGTAATTGCATCAAGCAGGATGAACAGCACTCCAAATATGTATTCCAGAATAAGCAGCGCAGAAAATACATTCGTAAACTTCTTGCGCAGATATACTTTGTCCTTCTGCTGCTCGGATAAATGCTTTTGCGAAACTGAGATGATCCGGTCAGCTACCATATGGTAACCACGGTCCGATTCGAACTCCGTCTGTATACGGTTACGAACGTTCGGAACATTCAGTTTCTTCAGGGATGCGTTGTCTACTTGTTCCTTTGGTATCTGAAACATAGAGCCTGAAGACTTAGTTTCTCCGGTCGGTGTCGGTGCTGGTGTCGGTGCCGGTGTCGGTGCCGGTGTCGGTGCCGGTGTCGGTGCCGGTGTCGGTGCCGCTACCTGTTCATTTTCCTTTAAAGTCTTTTCCTCTGCCATATTTACGCTCCTATCATCATTCTTGATATTACTGCATCTTCCGTCAGTCCAAAAAACTGCGCCACTGCAGAAACACTGCCAAGCTGCCTCATTTTTTGGTAAAACTGCCTGTTCGGCATCAAAACCCGCAATGCAAAGATATTCGCTACCTGCTCCCGCATTAAATAATAATTATTTTCCAGATCTTCTTCTGTAATTTGTGACAAATCGTAATAAATATGTTTGCTCACATTATAATTATCCGGATTCAACCGAACATCCGGCGGCAGTGTTATAAGATGTCCAATCTGCTGCATAAGTGCATATCGTTGAAATGCAGCCGGCATGTCGCTGTTTAATACAATGGTTGCCGATAAAGTCTCTCCCTGGTTATTCACCCGCATCATTGCCCCGCAGTCATCATATGAAGCCGAGGCGTACTGAAGTCCTGCAAAGGAACGGGTATACAGTTCGATCTTCGGACAGTAATGCTCCTTCACATACTCAATAACCGCAGTGCTGTCAACCGCCTTGTCAGGTTCGTATTGAATGTTGTTCATAACTTCGTCCGACTTTTCATATGCAATCTGTATATTTTCATTACAAACAAAGCTCATTCATTTTCCTCCAACGTACTATTGATATACTCTTTAGATCGTTATTTTCTGACCGATAAAAATCTTGTTCGGATCATCAATATGATTCTTCTGTGCCAATGCCTGATAGGTCGTATGGAACTCTTTTGCAATACTATCTAACGTATCACCGGCTTTCACCGTATAAATTGTCTCCGACTCCTTTTTGTCACTATCCTTGGAAGGCTCATCCGAAGGGTTAGTATTTAGTTTGATCAGGTTCTCATACATCCGGTTTGTATCTACATTTCCGGAAATTCCGTTTAATCTTCCGGTGGAACTATTCTGCCACATAGCATGTTTTCCCTTATATAGATCTGTTCCCTTTGTATATGAGGCTATCCATGTCACGTAATGACGTTTCAGCTCCGCTTCATCCAGATAGTTTCTGAACCAGTTTGCATTGGCATACACACCGTGTCTGAAGTTTCCCTTTTCAATAACAGTTCCAAAAGAAATACAGATTTTCGTCAGCGTCTGACGTCCCAATCTGACAAGAGAATTATCCTCCATGTCAAGGAAGACAGGAAGCTCTAACGATTTTCCTTTCAGAACCTCCAATACCCACTGTGCGCCGTTTGCAGCATTTTCCGGAGTTGCGCTGTAACAATACACATATATGCCGATAGGAATCCCAAGTCGTTTGCATTCTGTGTAGTTATGTTCAAACATGGCATCCGTTTTATGGCTGCCTGCCTTTCCAATCCAACCCAGACGCAGAATAGCAAAATCAATCTGAGGCTTTACGACATTCCATTGAATGGTTTTCTGAAATTGGCTGACATCGATTCCAAACATAATTTTCACCTTTCTTCAAAATATATCGAACGATTATTGAATGAGCATTGCAAAGTTCGCCGCCTGTGCCGTTTCCTCATCACCTGCATAGTAATCAATGCCGATTGCAAAATCGCTTCCTCCGCCCAACGTACGGATGCCGCGGATCAGAATATATTCGCAGACCGCAGAGTCATGCTCTGGCGACGGTCTGTAATGAATAAAACGACCGAACTGAGTACGGTAGAATACTTCTGCATGACCCACGCCGGCAACCAGACCGATTGCTCCGCTTGCCTGAAGGAAGTTCTTCTCGATCACATCCCGGATATGATCCGCATCCTCTTTGGTAGTAAAATCCAAAGGCGTGTAAACACTGCCCTTTTTGCCCAATTCAAAGGTCTGGGACAGATAGCTGTGAATCTGCATCGCATTCGGCGCCGTTTTATTCAGGTCGCCATGCAGATTATTCCAAAGATCCTCTACTGCACTGTCTGTAGCAGGCAAATATCCCAGATTTGCCAGAATGGTATGAATCGAACATGGGAAGCAGGACTGCTGATATTTCATCAGCTTATATACAAAATACTGATCAAAACGGAACCATGCGCCCGGAGGCAGCGGTGCTCCCGATCCTAATACCGGAATATCTACATCCTTTGGAGGCTCCGGGAAATTCTTACCCATATCCTTTTCCACAGTATCATCTACCATTAACTGAGCCTCAGCAGTTGCAATTTTTCCTTCCTGCGTTCCGCCTGACAATTGACGGGCCTTCTCAATCTTTCTTCTCAAAGACACTAAAGATGCATCCGGTCCGGCCGCACGTACAAGCATAGGTTTATGAGTGCCGAGAATATCATCAAAAGAAATCATATCGTCAAAATCCAGCTTGCTCAGATCCATATCCGGCATATTCTCTTTCTCCCAATCAGCAAGTCCGTTACGCACTGTCTGCTCCTGCGGGGTTCCGGGCATAAATGAATTTGCATCCATAGCCGCATCTCCAACACCGCTTCCCAGTAAAGGCATCTGCTTCGGATCAGCAGCATAATTCTGAGACGGCGTATGCGGCAGATCCTGCAGATCATCAATGCCGGGACCAAATGAACTGATGCTGTTTCCGGAATCCGAAGGATCGATCACATAATATGGAGATAACGTCGTACCATAAATGGAAATCGAGCGTTCACCGACAGGCGCCAGCACCTTATCCATAACAACCCACCAAGGGTCCCATACAAGCCCGGTTTCGTCTAAGATCCGCACATGGATATTACGGGCATTTGCCGGCAAACGGATTTCGGTACGGAACAGAACCGCCCGCCAGACGCCGCTGCCGTTCCAATGTTTCTGCGTAACAATGGTATTTCCGGTGCTGTCAAAGGTAATTTCCTCCCAATCCACATAGAAAATAGCAACATATGCGCCGCCATGATAGAGCTTCAGTGTACTGGATGTAAACTCCTGGGAATCGGTGGTAATGTACTCCGTATTACCCTGAATATGAGCAATTGCATTATTCTTCAGGAACGTAGTCGTATATACCAGAGGAAGGGCAGGATTTTCACTTGACAGCTCCAGATTTGACTGAATCAGTTCATTGACCTGATCCATGATATTATCCTCGCTCAGATTTCCGTTAATAACCGCCGGTTTGCCACCGATGGTAATAACAGTACAGTTAATCTGCTTGTCGAGTTTTTTTGAATTAATATCATCGCTGGTATGTACGCTGCCGTTCTGGAATTCCAGAGTTGCATCCAGATGTCCTTTGAGCTGTTCAGAGCTCATATCCGAACGCAGAAGCACATAAACTTCACGTCCATACTGAACGTTCTGAACATATGCTGGCGGATTCTTTGCGTCAATCTTTTCGGAGAGTTCCTGCCATGTAACGGAATCGGCAAAAATATCCGCCGGGTGCTCCGGCTGTTCTACAGATACCGTATAGAAAATCTGACGGAACATTACCAGATAAGCGGAGCTTTCCTGTTTTGTGATCGAATCGAAATTGATTCCCAGCTTGTCCTTCAGATAAGACACATCGACTCCGAAATTTAAAGCCATTTCGCTTTCATTATACAAAATATTCTTTTTAAACTCAGTATTTGCAGCAACTGTAAACGTCTGAGATTTCGTTTCCAGCCAGTTTTGGATCAATGCATTAATCCCTGCACTGACGCCGGCAAAATCATTCGTCTTTGGTGTTGTACTGTTATCATCGGTCAGTCCCGGCAGATCAATAGTAATCTTACGCGGACTTTTCGGAACAACCAATGGATCCGGCATACCCTCTACCAGCTTCTGGTTTGCTATAAGAAGCGCACCCGGATATGTAATATCCCTTCTTGCATTTGGTACTGCAATATCAAAGGAACCGCTGACCGTATGCTTGGTTTTTGTCACAACGACAAACTTCTGTGGGGTTAATTCTCCGGTCCGGGGAATAAAACTGGAAATACTGTCTCCGCTAAATGCCAGAATCTCCTCAGGATTATAATCCATCGCCCCGATCTGCTTGTTGATCTCCTCAGCATTTGGTCCATTATTCACACTTGCCATGTACATCACTCCTTCTTTTTTAAATTGTATACGTATGCGGTAATTTCCTCAAAGAACACTTCCGCATTAATATCCTTTTTTCCAATATTTTCCATATACAAAATCATTATATCGGAATAGATATTTTATTTCAATAGAATATTATCAAAAAAAATATTTTTTTGACGAACATAGAAAATCCGCCGCATTAAAGCGGCGGCAGATAAGCTTTCATCAGTTTCCTGTCAGATTTATGACAACTTTATCGATCGTACAGCCTGTATTTCTTGTGACAATATCTTCGATCTGTGCCTTTTCCTCCTCGCTGATCGTTTCCTTTCCGATCGTCACCTCGACTTTTTCATCAGAAATCGTAACGAGCGAATCTGCAAAACCTTTCGCCGTAAGCAGATTTTCCGCCTCGGACTCCTTTTCCATATCCTCCGTCATTTTTACATAGGAATCCACAGCCGCCTGCTTTGACGCCTCATCCAGCGTACTGTCATTAATGACGGTCAGATAATTTTCTTTTACTTTGGACCTCGACTGCTCCCGCATGAGCTTGACGGAGACAATGGAATTTCCCATGGTATCCGCGCTCGTCAGCACCGCTTCTCCAATCTCATCTTCATCAGAGTTTAATTCGATATTCTCGTCATAGACGCCGTTTTCGTCATCTTCCGCAAATGCCGCTTCACTTCCGGGCACATTGTCCTTTTCCTTCAGATCCAGATCCTTGCCGACAAAATTCAAATATCCGGCACAGGCTATCATTAACGTAAGAGCGGCTATAATCGCCTGATTTTTTTTCGCAATCTTTTTCATAGAACCCCCTATTTCATATTCGTTACAACGACTTTATGAGCCGGCACATCATACAGCGCCGTAATGATTTCCACGATATCATAAGACACCGCTTCCAGACGCTCCGTCCTGACAAGTACCAATACGCCTGTGACAGCACCGGAGTCCTCCTCGCCAAAATATGTAACATGATTTCCGGATTCCGTGATCAGAACGTCAATATTCCCTTCTCCGTATTTTTTCTCAAGAATACGGATCAGGCGTTCCTCACGCCCTTCCTCCTGTACCGTTTCCTGATTGTTTGAAGCCTGATTTTGCGGAAGCGCCAAAAGAAGAAGCAGAATCCCTGCAAGAACGATCAGAATGATCTTATCAAGTCCATATTTTTTTAACTTGCTTTCCATTACCTCACCTATCGTGATACCCTGCGCTTGTCATTGTACCACCTGTCTTACTATATATATACGTTCCTGTTCAAGATTATAGAATTGCGAAATGATTTTTTTTATCGCGCTGTCTTCCGTTTGTTCCTGCTCGTCAATATAAAGAACAATTTTTCGGATCGTCCCGTCTTTTCCCTTCGTAACGGAAATACGCCCGCTTGTGATACCCTGCTCCATAAGGTATTCAAGCCCTGCGCGTTCCAGACTCATATCCACATAATCAGCATAGCCGTTTTCCGGTTTTTCGGCAGCTTCCAGATAGAGTTCCAGATCCGTAACATATTCCGAAAAAGCATTTTCTCCCGTAAATGAAAGAAATGCGCCGACCGGCGACAAAATGATGACAAGCATGATGACGCCCATCAGAAATGTCATGTATTTTTTGTATTTTGCGCCGGGTGAAATATTATGCAGAAACGAACAAAACAGCATATACACAACAATATTTATCATCCACTCCCGCAAAAAAACACTCCCTTTTTCCGTTATCCGCCGGAACAGGCGATAACGGCAATACTAAGCATGAACATAACCACCGCCGTACCGAGTGCGGAAAGAAGCAGACGACACCCGTCGCCGAGAACGGAAACGACCGCCGTATAGCGTTTCTCTCCGATCGGCTGGATCAGTGCGGATGTAAACTTTACCATCAGCATGAGTATAAACACCTTGATGAGCGGAAGCAGCACCAGAATCAGGATCAGGAGCATACCCGCCGCACCGATACTGTTTTTTACCAGCCTGCCGGCTCCGAGAAATGTTCCAAAAAGCAGCGTAACCGTTCCGCCGCCCGGCAGCGCGCCTATCATCCGGCTGAGGGAATTGTTGTGAAATGAATCTATCGCCGGCGCCACCATGGTCTTTATGACATTCACGCCGATAATCACACTGGTTATGGTTTTCAGAACCCAGATCACCATACTCCGCAAAAGTCCTGTCATTTTTGAAAAAGTATCTTCTTTATTCATATGATTCATCAACGCCAGCACCACATAAAACTTTACGGCAGGCAGGATAAAATGAAGCAGCACCGCTTCCACCAGCCAGATACAGATAAGCAGAACGTAATAAAGCGCATTGGAGGAAAATACGGAGCCGGTAAAACTAAGCGCCAGCACATACACCGGAAGCAGCACCTTGATTACGGTTATCAGTTCTGTAAGCGCCGCTTCCACAATCCCAAGCACAATCTGAAAAGAAGCAAAAATAATGGAAGTCAGGATCAGATATGTAACAAAAAAACCGTTTTCACTAACAAAACCGTTTCCGCTTCCGCCGGACAGATTGGAAAAGACCGCACCGATAAGCACAATGAAAATAAGCTGCACAAGAAGCGCTTTATTGGCGGAAATTTCTTTTGCGACCGCCTCCAGAGCGGCGGTCTTTATGACCTTCCACGCGCCGCTGAAATCGCCCTCCATGATCTCAGAAGAAAGCGTGGAAAACCGGATGGATTTTTGGATCTCATATTTCTCCAGCTGCCGGTCTACGTCGTCCAGTTTCAGGCTTGTCCAGATTTCTTTCAGATCCGCGTCCGGATCGTACTCCGGTATCGTTGTAACATCCTGATTCCCAGACGATAGATTTCCTTCTCCGGAATCTGTTCGATCTTCTCCTGAGTCTGTCCGACCGCCTTCCTCCTCTACGGTGTTATTTTCTTCCAACTCCGCCGCAAAGGAATCAATCTGCCTCCCCCGTTCAAAACATATCCATAAAGAAAGAAAAAGAAATATAAAAACAATCCTTCCGACCGCCCGTCTCATAGCTCCTCCAAGATTTCCGTTATGCCAGTAAACGGACAATTTTATCGATCACACTGAGAACCACCGGAAGCCCAACGGCAAGCATCGTGAGTTTCCCCGCCAGTTCGATCTGCGAGGCTGCTGCCGTATACCCTGCGTCTTTGCTGATACCGGAAGCAAATTCGCAGATGTAGGAAATTCCCACCATTTTAAGAAGCACGGCAATATAAGACTGCTCCACATTCATATATTCCGAAATGCGGGCAATCATCTGGGAAATAACGCGGAGCCTGCTTACGCTGATACTGATGATATAAAGGCATAACGCCACGCTTATCAGCGTACTGATCTCCGGACTTTTACTCTTTACCGCAAGTCCTATGATAAGAGCCAAAAGCACCAGCGCCATGTTTGCTGCAAATGTCATCCTGCTCTCTCCCTTCCGCCTCATTTATATATTAAAAAGATTGTTGATCTGTATAAATAAGTTGTAAATATAAGGAATTATCCATGAAAGTACGATGATCAGTCCCGCAAGGCTTACCAGATAAGCCTGATCCTCCCTGCCGGAATGTTTCAAAATCTGATTGATAAGGGATACGATGATCCCGACTGCGGCTATTTTAAAAATAAGAGAAACTGTCATGCCGGATCTTTTCACTCCTTCGGCTATGTATTCGATGTGGCCTGTCCGTTTCCTAGAGCAGCGTAAGAAGCAGCATAACGCCGCCTAATGTGCTGAGACAGATTGCGGTCCTGCTTTTCCCCGGCAGGGTTTTCTGTGCGCCGAGAATTTCCGTATCCAGCATATCCATGCATAGACGGATGCCTCCCATCTGCTGCTTTAAATCCAGATACCCCAGTGAATTTCCCAGTTCCGCCAGCAGATGTATGTCCGACTGTTTCAGACAGGACTTGTCCGAAAGAGCGGAAAGCGAGGCCTGCCAGACGTCCTGAAAGGTTCTTCCGTTTCTCTCTCCGAGGCACTCGGAAAGTTCCGAGAGCCAGCCGGACACAGGTTCCCGCAGTTTTCCGGAAATATTTCGGAAAGCGGGGGCAAGGGGCGTCATATTGTATTCCATTTCCCCCAGCAGAAAAAGCAGCATCCGCTTTAATTCCAGCAGTTCGCGCAGACGCCGGTTCATGCTCCCGGCAAGCCGAAGACCTAACCAAACTCCGCCCGATACGATCAGGATCCCGCCCAGCCACTTAACCGGCAGAAAAAATTTCATTTCCCATGCTGTCAAAAATACGGACAACCCGAAACACATGCTTACCGCTCCCCAATATAATATAACGGTCAAATACCCGCTCCTCTACCAGCTTCCTGAGGACCGGCTTATTCCGTATATCGTCGATAGAATCTCCATGTACCGTCGCAATCATAGAACATCCACAGTTTATCACATAAGAAATGGCGTCGATATCCTCATGGCTTCCGATCTCATCCACGGCGATCACTGCCGGCGACATGGAACGGATCAGCATCAGCATTCCCTCCGCCTTCGGGCAACAGTCCAGAATATCGGTGCGAATCCCTACGTCATTCTGCGGAGTTCCCATATAACAGGCGGCAATTTCAGACCGCTCGTCCACAACCCCTACAGTCATTCCTTCCAGATCTCCAGCACCGTCCGAAAGGATCCGTACAATATCACGAAGCAGGGTTGTCTTCCCGCAGCCCGGCGGGGAAATGATCAGCGTATGTAACAGCCGTCCGTTCTCCACGATATAAGGGATCACGCCTGCCGCGCAGCCTTTCCGTTCATGGGAAAGGCGGATATTTAAAAACGATATGTATTTTACATTCCGTACTCTGCCGTTTTCCAAAACAACCTGCCCGGCGAGTCCGATCCTGTGACCGCCCTGTACCGTGATAAATCCCTGACGAACCTCGTCTTCATAAGCATACAGCGAATAATTACTGATATAATCGATCGTCTCCCGTATATCCTCCGCCGTGATAAACAGCGCGGACTTCTTATCATTTCCAAAACCTTCTTCCGTAAGAAAATGCTCCCTGGAACTATATTTTAAGATCAGCGGTTCATTGATCCTAAGCCTTAGCTCCGTCAGCTTGTCATAATCCGGTCCCGCCTTCATCAGCGCCCGCCGGATCTTCTTGGGCAGGATGCTTAATATCCTGTCTCCTCCCATAGTTATTTCCAAAAAGTACCCCCTCCGTTCTTTTGTCATACTAAAAGTATATGCAGGGGCAAAACCGGGTATGCTCACTGATTTGTAAAAGTTTTTTGTTTTTCATGATTCCTTAGTGCTTTTTAACTATAAATATGGTAAAATATGTCCAGTATTTTTTATCTGCAATCCGGAGGAAGAACATGAACAAGAATAAAGACAAAAATCAAGGCAAGAATCAAGGCAAGAATCAAGATAAAAATAAAAACATAAATCAGAATAAAAACCAGAATACGAATAAAGTCATCTTTTTCGCGGCATTCCTGATTCCGGTCATAACGGTTCTTATCGGAATGATCATGGGCGGTTTTGCACCGTTCGGCGGAAAAGACGTCCTGACTGCCGGAGGAATGTCGGAATATATTCCGTATTTCCATGAGCTGTATGACAGCGTGCACAGCGGAAACTCCCTGCTTTACAGTCTGCGGACGGGACTGGGATATGACTTCACCGCGGTCTGGACCTATTATCTCTCAGATCCTCTGAACCTCCTTGTTCTCCTTTTTCCAAAGGCGGCAATGCTGTCAGTCTTTAATATCCTCTATATCGTAAAAATCGGACTTGCCGGTCTTTTCTTCAGTTTCTTTCGTACCGTTCCAAAAAGATCGAAGCCGACCGGGAAGCGATGGCGCTTGCCAGAGCCGACGCCATAGAAGCCGCAGCGGCAAAACGTCTGGAAAAGAAAAAAAAGGCGGAGCAGAAATCCGGCACCCATAAAAAGGATTTTAAGATCGGCGGTCACGAAGCTCCGAATACCCATTTTGGAATGTTCCTATCCCGGCTTGATCTTACGAACCTTGCTTTTTCCGTGGCTTACGCATTATCTTTCTATATGCTCGGACAGGGATTAAACATCATCTGGCTTTCCTCGATCGCACTCTTCCCTCTGATCCTTCTGGGACTGGATCTTCTGATTCAGGAAAAGAAATGGAAGCTGTATACGATCGCATACCTCGTTTCTTTTTATATGAATTTCCATATGACGCTCGTAATCTCCATCGTAACTTTCTTTTATTTTATCCTTCAGGATTATAAGAATCTCCGGCATTTTGCCCGTTCTCTGGGATTCAAGCTGATGAGCGACCTGCTTGCCGTGGGAGGCGCCATGGTCATTATCCTGAACTGTGTAAAAAGCAATATCTTCCGGGAGAATTTCAGCCTGTCATTCCCGCATGGCACAATGTCTGCTTCTGTCTTTGACGTATTCAAAATGCAGACCACAGGCGCTATGCCTTCCTC
>CANRMC010000046.1 GCA_947631605.1 uncultured Lachnospiraceae bacterium | reverse complement strand
CTGTTACAGTTAATCCATGCAAATCCATCTGGATCGGAGTCCAGCGCATAGAGTGCCGGTTCCGTTTCATACAGATGATTCAGGCTCTTTACATAGTCCTGCATACACCTGTGAGCGTCAAATTCAAAGAGGGACCAATCCAGTTCTCCCGACTCGTTGAACTCTGCAAACTGGGCAAACTCCTGTCCCATAAACAAAAGTTTCTTACCCGGATGCGTCATCATATAACCGTAAGCGGCACGAAGGTTTGAGAACTTGTCCTCATAGCCTCCCGGCATCTTGCCGATCATGGAACCCTTTTCATGAACCACTTCATCATGGGACAAAACCAGTACAAACTGCTCGCTGTAAGCATAAACCATGCTGAAAGTAAGTTCGTTATGATGATATTTCCGGTACAAAGGATCCAGCTTCATGTAGCCGAGGAAATCATTCATCCAGCCCATGTTCCATTTATAGTCAAATCCCAGTCCGCCATCAGAAACCGCATGGGTAATCATCGGCCATGCCGTAGATTCCTCCGCGATCGTCAGAACGCCCGGATATTTTTCCTTTAATACGGTATTGAGTTCCTTAATAAAATCTACTGCCAGAAGATTCTCATTTCCGCCGTATTTGTTCGGGATCCATTCCCCGTTATTCCTGCCATAATCCAGATACAGCATGGAAGCGACCGCATCCATGCGGATTCCGTCAATGTGGTATTTATCCGCCCAATAAAGAGCATTTGCAACGAGAAAATTACGGACTTCATTTCTGCCGTAATTAAAGATATAGGTTCCCCAGTGCGGATGTTCGCCCAGCATCGGATTCTCATGTTCATAGAGGCTGGTGCCGTCAAACCGTCCCAATCCATGGTCGTCTTTCGGGAAATGCGCCGGTACCCAGTCCATAATGACGCCGATCCCTTTTTCATGCATATGATCCACAAAATACATAAAATCATCCGGATTGCCGTAGCGGGAAGTCGGTGCATAATACCCTGTCACCTGATATCCCCATGACGGATCGTAAGGGTGCTCCATTACAGGCATCAGTTCCACATAGTTATACCCCATATCCAGCATATATTCAGAAAGGTGTCTTGCAATCTCCCTGTAATTATAAAATTCTCTCCCGTCCTCCGGACGTTTCCATGAGCCAAGATGCACTTCATATATGTTCATCGGTTCGCGTACGGTATTTTTATCTTTCCGTTTGGAAACCCATGCCGCGTCCTTCCATGTATAATCCAGCTTTACGATACGGGAAGCATTTGCAGGTCTTACTTCACTGGAAAATGCATATGGATCGCTCTTCATAAATACGGCTCCGCTCTTTGCGCGTATTTCATATTTATAGATCTCTCCCAGAAAATTCCCCGGAATAAAAAGTTCAAAGATTCCGGAATAATCCAGTTTACGCATCGGATGTCTTCTGCCGTCCCATTGATTGAAATTTCCTACCACTGATACCCGTTCAGCATTCGGCGCCCATACCGCAAATAAAACGCCTTCGATTCCATCCACCGTCATTGGGTGCGCGCCCAGCTTCTCATAAATTTCATAGTGCAGTCCTTCATTAAACCGGCTGATATCGATCGGATCGATCACCGGTTCAAATACATAAGAATCGATATATTTTTCTTCCCTGCCGTCATCAAACTTGGCAATGATCTGATAATCAAACCGCTTCTTGTCTTTGATAACGATTGAAAAAAATCCTTCATACCGGTCAGACACAAGAGAATAGGTCTTCTTCTCCGTAAGATCTTTCACCTTCACAACCTTCGCGCCCGGAAGAAATACATTGACGAACACATCATCAATACATTCATGCATTCCGAGAATGTGATGCGGATTATCGTGACGGGCGCCCGCCAGAGCCTCAACTTCCATCCAGTTAATTGCAAATACTTCTTTTCTTCTAGCCATTGCTACACCTCTTTCCTCATACATAAGAGTTGTATGTATGTTGTGCTTTTGCGTTTTCGAGTCCTATATCTGATGAATAAAAATACCGCTTCTAAGCTTTGGTTCAAACCATGTGGATTTCGGCGGCATAAGAAGTCCATGGTCCGCGACTTCAAAAAGTTCCTGAATAGACGTGGGATACATGGAAAATGCAGCCTTCATATCAGAAAGGCAGCGGCGTTCCAATTCCGAAAGTCCCCGGATTCCTCCCACAAAATCAATCCGTTCATCCGTTCTCGGATCTTTAATCCCAAGTATCGGCTCCAGAATATGATCCTGAAGTATGGAAACATCCAGTCCCGCAACCGGATCCTTTACCTTCCATTCCGACGGGCTTCTGAGACAGTACCATTGTCCCGCAAGGTACATGCCGAAGGTTCCTTTTTCCACAGGCTGATACGGAGAATCTTTTTTTTCTATTTCACAGCACGCTGCAAGTTTCTCCAAAAATTCCTGTTCACTAAGACCATTCAGATCGCGTACTACCCGGTTATAAGGAAGAATGGATAACTGATCGTCCGGAAAAAGAACGGAAAGGAAATAATTAAACGCTTCTTCCCCATTGTAACCCGGATGTTCCTTTCTGCGTTTTATTCCCACCTTTACGGCGGAAGCCGCCCGATGATGTCCGTCAGCAATATAAATATGGGCGGTATTCCGGAACTCCTCATTGATTCTGGAAATATCCGGTTCCTCCCGTATGATCCATACGCTATGTCCGATACCGTCCTCTGATATAAAATCATAAAGAGGCGTATCCTGTTTTATCCGGTCTACGATTTCATTCACAGCCGGTCTGGAGCGGTATGCAAGGAAGATCGGTCCCGTCTGCGCATTACAGGCGTCTACATGCCGGATCCTGTCAATTTCCTTTTCTTCCCTGGTATTTTCATGTTTCCGGATCACATTGTTTAAATAATCATCGATAGAGGCGCACGCCACAATTCCCGTCTGGCGCCGCCCATCCATACACAATTCATAGATATAGTAAACGGGAGTTTCCTCTTTGATATAATTACCCTTCTCCACCATATCATACAGAATATCGTGTGCTTTCTGATAAACCTCCGGCGCATACATATCATGATCATCCGGAAAATTAGTCTCCGGTCTGTCAATCCGAAGGAAAGACATCGGTTCCTTGGCCGTTCTTTCTTTTGCTTCTTTTCTGTTATATACGTCATACGGAAGCGCTGCGATCCTCGCTGCATATTCCGCAGCCGGACGAATGGCTGCGAAAGGTCTTATGGATGCCATAACTCAAGTTTTCCTTTCGTAAAAAAATGTGGCTATATGCGGTTATTGCCACACACAGCCACTTTTTCATTAACCCCTGATATATTTTACTGCTCCATCGATGGAACGTTTGAAATCTTCATCCGATGAATTTTCAAATACGTACAGCTCCGGAATATTCTCAGGCTTTGTGAAGTTCTGTGTTGCAATATACTCGTTCCAATGTTCCAGCTTCCAGACATCCCGGTCGGAATTACGCTTAATCATTCGCTGATGTGCAACGTCTATATCTGTATGAATCCAAACTACACAAAGCTGGGCAGATTTTTCTGCCAGTCTTTCTCTTAAGCTGTTCAGATAATCATCGTTCCGAATCTCATCGGTGAAAGGTGCATTAATTAATACGGTATCATTATAGTCTAACGCATCAAATGCCAAATCCAGAATCGCATAATACTCATAATCCCTGATCTCTCTCTGGAAAAAGTCAGAGGATCTGTTATACTCTTCACCGGCCACCTTGAATATTTGCTTTGAGAGCACAATCAGCGTGTCCTTATCCAAATAAACACAATTCGTAAGTGCTTTTGCAAGTTTCTTAGAAATAAAAGTTTTACCACAGGCTGGTGGAGAAGTAACTAAAACTAATTTCTTCATAGCTACCTCCTCAGGTTATTATCTTTCTGCCAACTTATTCTACCACAAAAAACCTGCCATAACAAGAGAAATGACAGGTTTTGTTGCATTTTTAAAATTATTTTTTTGTGATATAACCCTGTGCTTTCAAAAGTTCAGCACAAAGCACCGCACCGCCGGCTGCGCCCCTTACTGTGTTGTGGGAAAGCCCGACAAATTTATAATCATACAGGGAATCTTCACGCAGACGTCCAACGGAAATACCCATGCCGTTTTCATAATCCACGTCCAGAACTACCTGCGGACGGTTATCTTCTTCCAGATACTGGATAAACTGCTTCGGTGCGCTCGGAAGATTGAGTTCCTGCGGAAGTCCTTTAAAATTTCTCCAGCGTTCGATCATTTCTTCTTTGGAAGGCTTCTTCCCAAAATTTACGAAAACCGCTGCTGTATGACCGTTCAATATCGGAACCCGTATGCACTGGCTGGTGATCTTCGGACCGTCCTCGCACTTTTTGATCACGCCGTCTTCCAGCCTGCCCCAGATACGGAGCGGCTCCTGCTCGCTTTTTTCTTCCTCGCCGCCGATAAACGGAATTATATTTCCTTCCATTTCCGGCCAGTCCTGAAAGGTCTTTCCGGCTCCGGAAATCGCCTGATAGGTTGTAACGACGACTTCTTTCGGCTCGAAATCCTTCAGGGCAAAGAGAGGCGGGGCGTAACTCTGTATCGAGCAGTTCGGTTTTACGGCAACAAAGCCGCGCTTGGTTCCAAGACGCTCTCTCTGATATTTGATAACTTCAAAATGTTCCGGATTCAGTTCCGGCACTACCATCGGCACGTCAGGTGTCCATCTGTGAGCGCTGTTATTTGATACAACCGGAGTTTCTGTCTTCGCATAAGCTTCTTCGATCGCTTTGATCTCATCTTTCGACATATCTACGGCGCTGAACACGAAATCTACGGTAGCCGCTACTTTTTCTACTTCGTTTACGTTATAAACAACCAGCTTCTTTACGGCCTCCGGCATAGGGGTTGTCATCTTCCATCTTCCGCCGACTGCTTCTTCGTAAGTTTTTCCTGCGCTCCGCGGACTGGCTGCCACTGTCACAACTTCAAACCAGGGATGATGTTCCAGTAAAGCAATGAATCTCTGTCCGACCATACCGGTTGCGCCAAGCACGCCGACTTTTAATTTCTCGCTCATAACAGATTCCTCCTTTTATTATCCCTGAATCACTCTTACTTTTACAACGCCTTTAATGGCAGAAAGAGCCTCAACCATATCGGCACTGACGTTTTCTGCTATATCCAGGATCGTATATGCATATTCTCCCTTTGACTTGCTGACCATTTCCGGTACATTGATACCCTTGGCTGCAAATACTGTGGTAAACTGGCTCAGCATATTCGGAATATTCTTGTGGCATACCGTTACACGCGCCGTCCATGCGCACTTTCCTGCATCGCAGGCAGGATAATTTACGGAATTTTTGACATTTCCGTTTTCAATGAAATCGCGGATTTCCTTAACTGCCATCTTTGCGCAGTTATCTTCGGATTCCTCCGTAGATGCGCCAAGATGCGGAAGCGTAATGACATTCTCAAGACCTGCTACATCTTTGTTCGGGAAGTCTGTGACATATTTTGAAACCTTTCCGGATTCAAGCGCTTCCTTCATATCCTGATCGTTTACCAGCGTATCTCTGGCGAAATTCAGGACTACGACGCCGTCTTTCATAAGAGCCAGCGATTCCTTATTGATCATATGCTTCGTGGAATCCAGAAGCGGAACGTGAACCGTAATATAATCGCACTGTTCATAAATATCATTCAGATTTGTAATATGCTTTACGCTTCTGGAAAGCGCCCATGCGCCGTCAACCGATACAAACGGATCGTATCCGAAAACTTCCATTCCCAGACTGACTGCAACATTGGCAACTTTCGCGCCGATAGCGCCAAGACCGATAACGCCCAGCTTCTTTCCCTGAATCTCCCGTCCGGCATATGCCTTCTTCTGCTTTTCCACAGCCTTTCCGATATTTTCATCGGAAGCGTTTTCCTTTACCCAGTTATAACCGCCCATCAGGTCGCGGGAAGCAAGCAGAAGTCCTGCTACGACAAGCTCCTTCACGCCGTTTGCATTGGCGCCCGGCGTATTGAATACGACGATTCCTTTTTCTGCGCAGCGGTCAAGCGGAATATTGTTGACGCCTGCACCGGCTCTTGCAACTGCCAGCAGGTTATCAGGAAGTTCCAGTTCGTGCATGGAAGCGCTCCGTACCAGAACAGCATCTGCCTCCGCCAGTTGATCGGTTACTTCATATTGGTCTGAAAATAAATCCATTCCACATTTTGCGATTGGATTTAAGCAATTAATCTTTACCATTTTGTCTCTCCTTATGCATTCTCCGCTTCAAATTTCTTCATGAACTCTACCAGCTTTTCAACGCCCTCGATTGGCATTGCATTGTAAATGCTGGCACGCATGCCGCCTACGGTTCTGTGTCCCTTCAGATTTACAAAGCCTGCTTCTGTTGCTTCCTTTACGAACTTTGCGTCCAGTTCCTCATTTCCGGTAACAAACGGAACATTCATCAGGGAACGGTCTTCCTTAACTACCGTGCCATGGAACATTTTTGACTGATCTAAGAAATCATACAGGATTGCGGCTTTCTTCTCGTTATGTACTTTCATGGCTTCCAGTCCGCCCATGGACTTTACCCACTTAAATACCAGACCGCAGATATAAATACCGTAGCAAGGCGGTGTATTATACAGGGATTCTGCGTCAGCCTGTGTTTTATATTTCAGCATGGTCGGGCAGAACTCCGGAACATCATCACGGATCAGGTCTTCGCGGATAATAACAACTACCACGCCTGCCGGTCCCACATTTTTCTGAACGCCGAAATAGATCAATCCGTAATCATTTACGTTTACCGGCTGGGATAAAATGTCAGAGGACATATCTGCAACAAGAATCTTGCCCTTGGTATTCGGAAGCTTCTTATATGCAGTTCCGTAAATGGTATTATTGTGGCAGATATATACATAATCCGCATCTTCGCTGATCGGAAGGTCGGAGCAGTCCGGAATATAGGAAAACGTCTTGTCGGCAGATGACGCAATGGCATTTGCCTTTCCGTATTTCTGTGCTTCCTGATATGCTTTCTTTGCCCATTGTCCTGTGATGATATAATCGGCAACGCCGTTCTTCATCAGATTCATCGGGATTGCGGCGAACTGCTGGGAAGCGCCTCCCTGAAGGAACAGTACTTTATAATTATCCGGAATATCCAGAAGATCTCTCAGATCCTGCTCTGCTTCCTTAATGATCTTATCATAGACTTTCGAACGATGGCTCATTTCCATAACGCTCATTCCGGAGCCCTGATAATCCATCATTTCCTCTGCTGCCTGCTTCAGCACGACCTCCGGCAATACGGAAGGGCCGGCAGAAAAGTTAAATACTCTAGCCATTTTTATATCCTCCTAATTATTAATCCACATCATTTATCCAAATCTGCTTCTTCAAAACAGGTTTCGATCGCTGCACCCGGCGCTACCATCGGCCAAACCTTATCGTCTTCATTAATCATGCAGTCGATAAGAACCGGTCCGTCTGCCTGAAGAGCCTTCTTCATTGCTTCTTCAAATTCCGCTACGGTTGTTACCCGGTATCCGGTTGCGCCAAGAGCCTCTGCTACTTTTACAAAGTCTACGCTGTCTTTTAATATCGTATTGGAATACCGCTTCTCGTAGAACAAAGTCTGCCACTGACGTACCATACCCAGTACATGGTTGTTGATAACAACTTCAATGATCGGCACCTGATATCTGGAAGCCGTTGCCAGTTCGTTCATATTCATCCGGAAACAGCCGTCGCCGGCAATGTTGATAACGGTACAATCCGGTCTTCCCATCTTTGCACCGATACTTGCGCCAAGTCCGAATCCCATGGTTCCCAGACCGCCGGAGGAAAGAAGTTTCCGCGGCTCATCATATTTGTAATACTGGGCAGCCCACATCTGATGCTGTCCAACGTCGGTTGTGATGATCGCTTTTCCTTCTGTCAGTTCGTAAATCTTGTTGATAACTGCCGGACCGGTCAGGTTATCCATATCATAATGGTTCGGATACTGCTTCTTCAGCTCCTGAATTTCCTGATTCCACTCCGGTTTCTTAGAAGCCGTGATTCTGGTTGCCAGCTGCTTCAGAACCTCTTTTGCATCTCCTACAATGCTTGCGTCAACTTCTATATTCTTGTTGATCTCAGCCTCATCAACGTCAATCTGAATAATCTTTGCCGCAGAAGCAAACTTGGATGCATTTCCGATCACACGGTCAGAAAATCTTGCGCCGACAACGATCAGAAGATCTGCTTTGTTAACGCCGAAATTGGAAACCTTGGTTCCGTGCATACCGATCATTCCGGTATAATTATCAGAAGTTCCGTCATACGCACCTTTTCCCATCAAAGTATCGCAGACAGGCGCATCGATCTTTTCTACGAATTTCTTCAGTTCCTTTGCAGCGCCGGAGGTTGTTACACCGCCGCCTACCAGAACATATGGACGTTTGGAATGTTCGATCAGACGGATTGCCTGCTCCAGATCCTCATCCTTGATGGTCTCCGTTTTCTTTTTGATCGGTTCCGGAGCCTTCGTTTCGTAATCTGCTACGCTTGCTGTAACGTCCTTTGTAATATCTACAAGAACCGGTCCCGGACGTCCGGTTTGTGCGATCTTAAACGCTCTCCGGATCGTATCTGCCAGTTCGTGAACATTTTTAACGATAAAGCTGTGCTTCGTGATCGGCATTACCACGCCGGCAATATCCACCTCCTGAAAGCTGTCTTTTCCAAGGAGAGAAACGCCTACATTTGCGGTAATGGCTACCAGAGGGATCGAATCCATATATGCGGTTGCAATACCGGTTACCAGGTTTGTCGCACCCGGACCTGAGGTTGCCATACATACGCCGACTCTGCCGGTCGCTCTCGCATAACCGTCCGCCGCATGGGCAGCTCCCTGCTCATGAGAGGTCAGGATATGATGAATCTCATCCTGATGTTTATAAAGTTCATCATATACGTTCAGGATTGTTCCGCCCGGATAACCGAAAACGGTATCAACTCCCTGTTCTTTCAAACATTCAATAACAATTTCTGCACCAGTTAATTGTTTCATACTCACTTCTCCTTACTCATGATTTCTTTATCTCTAAGATAGCGCCTCTGTTACCGGAGGTAACCATGGAAGCATATCTTGCAAGATAGCCGGAAGTAATCTCCGGTTCTCTCGGCGTCCATTTTGCCTTTCTCTCTGCAAGAACATCATCCGGCACATCCAGTGTCAAAGTGTTGTTATCTATATCAATCTTTATCACGTCGCCTTCTTCTACAAGCGCGATTGGACCGCCCACTGCTGCCTCCGGCGATACATGTCCGATAGACGCGCCGCGGCTGGCTCCTGAAAACCGTCCGTCTGTGATCAGGGCAACAGATGAACCAAGTCCCATGCCTGCGATTGCGGAAGTCGGATTCAGCATCTCACGCATACCCGGTCCGCCTTTCGGTCCTTCATACCGGATGACGACCACATCACCCGGAACGATCTTTCCGCCCTTGATGGCTGCGATCGCATCTTCCTCACATTCGAAGACTCTTGCCGGTCCCTCATGAACCATCATTTCCGGAACGACTGCGGATCGTTTAACAACGGAGCCGTCCGGCGCCAGATTTCCTTTCAGAACAGCGAGTCCGCCGGTCTTACTGTATGGATTATCCAATGGACGGATTACTTCCGGATTCTTATTCATAACTCCGTCAACCGCTTCACCGATGGTCTTTCCGGTTACCGTCATGCAGTTTTCATTCAGAAGCCCTGCTTCTTTCAGTTCGTTCATAACTGCATAGACGCCGCCTGCCTCGTTCAGGTCTTCCATATATGTAGGACCTGCCGGAGCCAGATGACAGAGGTTCGGCGTACGCGCGCTGATCTCATTTGCCATGGAAATATCAAAATCAAATCCGATCTCATGTGCGATAGCCGGAATATGAAGCATGGAATTTGTGGAACAACCAAGAGCCATATCAACCGTCAGTGCGTTTAAGATAGCGTCCTTTGTAATAATATCGCGCGGACGGATATTCTTCCGGTACATTTCCATAACAGCCATACCTGCGTGTTTTGCCAGCTTCAAACGCTCGGAATAAACAGCTGGGATTGTACCATTCCCCGGAAGTCCCATACCCAGAGCTTCCGTCAGACAGTTCATGGAATTTGCGGTATACATACCGGAACAGGAACCGCAGGTCGGACAGGCTTTACATTCAAATTCTTCCACATCTGCTTCCGTCATGGTGCCTGCAGCATAAGAGCCAACCGCCTCAAACATACTGGAAAGACTGGTCTTATGACCTTTGACATGCCCTGCCAGCATCGGTCCGCCGGATACGAAAACCGTCGGAACATTGACGCGGGCTGCCGCCATCAGAAGTCCCGGAACATTTTTATCACAGTTCGGGATCATAACCAGCGCGTCAAACTGATGCGCGAGCGCCATACACTCCGTAGAATCTGCGATCAGATCTCTTGTTACCAGAGAATATTTCATTCCCACATGTCCCATGGCAATACCGTCGCAAACAGCGATCGCCGGGAACATGACCGGCGTACCTCCGGCCATTGCAACGCCCATTTTTACCGCCTGGGCAATCTTATCCAGATTCATATGGCCCGGTACGATCTCATTATAAGAACAAACGATACCAACCAGAGGTTTTGCCAGCTCCTCCTCCGTCATTCCAAGCGCGTTAAATAAGGAACGATGCGGAGCCTGCTGCATACCTACCTTTACATTATCACTCTTCATATTGATACTCCTTCCGCGGTTTATCTTTTCAGCCGCGATTTATCTTAATAAAAATTATTTCATAAATTGATTGTTTAGTTTAACATATAAATCTCAAGAAATCCATAGGAAAGTATAAACAATCACAAGATCCGTTCCGCGATCAGACTTCCCATTTCCGAACAGGAAACCGTCTTGGTACCGGAAGACGCAATATCACTCGTTCTGTATCCGTCCTTTAAAACCTGTCTTACCGCCTGCTCTACAGCGTCCGCCTCCGTATCCAGATCAAACGTATAACGGAGCATCATCGCAGCCGACAGAATGGTAGCGATCGGATTTGCCTTATTCTGTCCTGCAATATCCGGTGCGGAACCGCCGCTCGGTTCGTACATGCCGAATTTCGTTTCATTTAAAGAAGCCGAAGCAAGCATTCCGATAGAACCGGTAATCATGGACGCCTCATCTGAAAGAATGTCGCCGAACATATTCTCTGTCAGTACAACGTCAAACTGCGCCGGATCTTTTACGAGCTGCATTGCGCAATTATCCACCAGCATATGCTCATAGGTAACTTCCGGATAATCCTTTGCCGTCTCTTCCACGATCTTTCTCCATAATCTGGAAGAATCCAGTACGTTTGCTTTATCTACGGACGTAACCTTCTTCCTTCGCTTCATGGCGATATCAAAGCCCTTCTTTGCGATCCGCCGGATTTCATTCTCATTATAAACCAGCGTATCTACGGCCGTCATAACGCCGCCTATCTCTTCGGTCTTTCGTTCGCCAAAGTAAAGTCCTCCGGTCAGTTCCCGCATGATCATCATATCAAATCCCTGATCTGCGATTTCTTTTTTCAGAGGGCAGGCGCCTTTCAGTTCCTCATACAGATATGCCGGACGCAGGTTTGCAAAAAGTCCGAGTTCTTTCCTGATTTTCAGAAGACCCGCTTCCGGTCTTCTGTCCGGCGGCAGTTTATACCATGGAGAGGTTGCCGTATTCCCGCCGATCGAACCGAGAAGCACCGCATCTTTGGATTTTGCCACGGCAACTGCCTCATCCGTAAGCGGAACTCCCGTTGCATCGATGGAACATCCTCCCATCAGAATCTCTTCATAGTGAAATGTATGATCGTATTTTTTCCCGACGGCGTCCAGTACCTTTATCGCTTCGGTCACGACTTCCGGTCCGATACCGTCTCCTTTTATGACTGCCAGATTACATTCCATGTTCTTTCCTCCGTTCTTCTAGTCTTCTTTTACTTAACAAAAATATCTTTTCGCTTTCCAAAATAAATAATATCAATAACGAGAAGAATTGAAAATCCTATTACCATTCCCCATGATGCCGGTGTAATTATGCTTAACACGGACTGCTTTACGATCACGGAAACCACGAATGCGTATAAAAATGAACATACAAATACGGTTATGATGTATATGTATAGGAGCATTGGACCATTCTTCTTATATCCAGACAGACGGAATCTTGTGATGATCGCAAATGCCGCCAACAGTAAAAAGATCAATCCAAAGACTATATCAACGGATTTTAATCCTGAAAACAATCCATACATTAAGTCACTGACATTATGGGAATCCTGAGTCCATTGCATTCCGGTAAGCAATTTAACAGAATTATAGATATTTCCCAGAGCAGAAAGGAAAAGCTGCACCCAGATGATAAATTTAAACCATTTCATTCCATGCCGGTTTACTGCCTGATTACCGCCTTGTGCATAGACCGGCGGTCTTTGCGGATTCGGCTGCATCTGTCCGTAGCCGCCCGGCTGTCCGTATGGATTCTGCTGCCCATATGGATTCTGCTGCATGTATGGGTTCTGCTGCGCTGTATTCTGCTGTCCGTATGGATTCTGCTGCATGTATGGATTCTGCTGCGCTGCATTCTGCTGCCCGTATGGATCCTGCTGCATGTATGGATTCTGCTGCGCTGTATTTTGCTGTCCGTATGGATCCTGCTGATCATATGGATTCTGCTGCGCTGTATTTTGCTGCCCGTATGGATCCTGCTGATCATACGGGGTTTGCTGCGCTGCATTCTGTGGAGTTTCCTCTGGGTTTTGCTCCTTTACATAGGCGCCGCACACCTCACAGTATTCCGCCCCGTCCGGGACCTCACTGCCACAAACTTTACATATCATATAGTAACCCCCTTTTTCTTACTTACCATTGATATAATTGATCAGTCCCTCACTGTTTATGATCTTCTGCATAAACTCCGGAAATGCCTGACCTTTATATTCCGTATTCTTTGTCCGGTCATAGATCATTCCGGTATCGAAGTTAATCTCTACTTCATCACCTGCCTCGATCTCTTCTGCCGCTTCTTTACATTCAATGATCGGAAGTCCGATATTGATGGAATTCCGGTAAAAAATACGGGCAAAATTCTCCGCGATCACACAGCTGATACCGGAGGCTTTTATGGCGATCGGCGCATGTTCTCTGGAAGAACCGCAGCCGAAATTTTTACCGGCCACCATAATATCACCGGCTTTTACCCGCTTTACAAACTCCTTGTCAATATCCTCCATGCAGTTTTTCGCTAATTCCTTCGGATCGGATGAATTCAGGTATCGTGCCGGAATGATGACATCCGTATCCACATTATCGCCGTATTTATGTACTGTTCCAAATGCTTTCATGATTATCCCTCCATTCTTCCTTATAATCCAAGTTCTGCCGGACTGCTGATCTTACCGGTAACTGCGGACGCCGCCGCAACCGCCGGACTTGCAAGATAAACTTCCGAATCCACATGTCCCATACGTCCTACAAAATTCCGGTTCGTCGTAGAAACTGCCCGCTCACCGGCTGCCAGAACGCCCATATGCCCGCCAAGACAAGGTCCGCAGGTTGGCGTGGAAACGATCGCGCCGGCTTCGATAAAGGTTGTCATGTAACCGGCCTCGATGGATTTCAGATAAACTTCCTGTGTGCCCGGAATTACGATCACCCGCACGCCGTCAGCAATTTTTCTGCCCTTCAGGATTTCTGCAGCGATCTGAATATCGGAAAACCGTCCGTTCGTACAGGAGCCGATGACAACCTGATCGATCTTAATGTCGCCTACTTCGTCAATGGTCTTCGTATTTTCCGGAAGATGCGGAAACGCTACGGTCGGTTTCAGTGTGGAAAGATCAATAGTGTAGGTTTCATCATATTCTGCATCTTCATCCGGTTCATAAACGGTATAGGATTTGGCGGAATGTTCTTCCATATATGCGATCGTCTGTTCATCTACCGGAAAGATTCCGTTCTTTGCGCCAGCCTCGATCGCCATATTCGCAATGGTGAACCGGTCATCCATCGTAAGATTTTTAATGCCGCTTCCCGTAAATTCCATAGACTTATATCTGGCGCCGTCAACACCGATCATGCCGATAATATGAAGGATCACGTCCTTTCCGCTTACCCATGGCGCTTTCTCACCTGTTATGATAAAGCGGACAGCGGACGGAACCTTGAACCATGCCTTGCCCGTTACCATACCGGCTGCCATATCCGTACTTCCCACGCCGGTGGAAAATGCACCCAGAGCGCCGTATGTGCAGGTATGGGAATCTGCGCCGATACAGGTTTCTCCGGCTACGATCAGACCTTTTTCCGGAAGGAGCGCATGCTCGATTCCCATGGAACCGACATCAAAGAAATTCGTGATCTCATTTTCTTTTGAAAACTCCCGTACACATTTACAATGCTCTGCGCTCTTAATATCCTTGTTTGGTGTGAAATGGTCCATGACAAGCGCGATCTTATCCTTATCAAAGACTTCTTTCTTTTTGAATTTATCCATTTCATGAATTGCCACAGGGGTTGTTACATCATTGCCGAGTACAAGATCCAGATCCGCCTCGATCAACTGCCCTGCTTCTACACTTGGAAGTCCTGCATGAGCCGCAAGAATCTTCTGTGTCATTGTCATACCCATTGTGTTACCTCCATTTCATTCTTTTATCATTTCTATTGATTCTAGCATAGTTTCTGTTATAATAAAAATATATATAATTAATAGTTGCCATAAAAAAAATTTATATCTAAGGAGTATAGCATGACCGATAATCTGAATTATTATAAGGTATTTTTAACGGCTGCCAAAACCGGAAGTATCAGCAAGGCCGCAGAACTGCTCTATATTTCCCAGCCGGCAGTCAGCAAGTCCATTTCCAATCTGGAAGATAACTTAGGGATCCGTATTTTTGAACGCACCTCCCGCGGCGTCCGCCTGACAGACGAAGGCGCTTTGCTCTATGAACATATCCGTTCCGCTTTTGACAGTATTTCCCACGCGGAAGATGAATTGAAGCGCATGAATGAACTGGGAATCGGCCAGCTCCGGATCGGCGCCAGCACTTCTCTCTGTAAATATATTCTGGTGGATTATCTGAAAGATTTCATTACCGCTTATCCCCATATCAAGATTTCCATCGACTGCCACCCGACGATGCATACCATCGATCTTCTGGAAGAAGGAAAGATCGATCTGGGGCTTATCTGCCATACGGAACTTCCAAAAGATTTAGAGTACATTGAACTCCGGAAGATCCATGACATCTTCGTTACCAGTCAGTCTTATCTGGATAATCTTTTACTTCGGGAATCCTCGGAAGAACCGGAAATGCCGGTTCCCCCGCTTCCGTTTGCCGGAAATATCACCAGTCTTTTCAGTGAAACCGCCGATACACAAAAAAAAGACATTCCATTCGGAAAAACGGCGAAAGGAATGTCCGCGAAAGAAATTCTTGAAAAATCAAACCTGATGCTTTTGGAACAGGGAAATATCACCCGCCGGCATATCGACCAATATCTCTATAGCCAGAATATTACTCCGCAGCAGATCTTAGAGATCAACAACATGGATCTTCTGCTGGACTTTTCCGCTATCGGCATGGGCGTATCCAGCATTGTAAAAGAATTTGCGGAGCTTTCACTGGAAACCGGAGAAATCATCGAGCTTCCGCTTCCGGCTCCGATCGAGGAGCGTACCATCGGTTTCGCATACCGTAACGCAAAAACCAGTTCCACTGCGCTGGAAAAATTCCTTTCTTTCTGCCGGGAACGGACCAATGCCTGATCTTCTAATTCGAAAGGTTCTTCATCTCACGGTACGTTTCTTTGGTTACCGGACCTTTTCCGTACCGTACCTGAGAATAAAGCTCGGACAGGCGGGAAATATCCTCTCCCGTCTGCTCTGATATATCCTGCCGGATCTCATCAACAGTCTTTTTCTCATCCGGCTTATAATAATTCTGATAACGGAGTA
>CANRMC010000045.1 GCA_947631605.1 uncultured Lachnospiraceae bacterium | reverse complement strand
GCACAGCGATAAATATCGGAAAAAAGCTTTCCAGATAAGAAAGCACCATCGCAAGCGCGATCAAAGCCGCCCGCAGAGCGATCCGTTTATTCTGACTCATGGTTTTTCGCCCTCCTGCTTCTTTCTTACTTCCACCACCAGCTTATGCGGCAGGCATATGATCGTCTCTTTATCGTTTTGGATTGTTCCCTGCTTCACGCAGATCTTATCCGGACAGTCCGCCTCTGTAACGGATACGGCGCCGTCTTTTATCGTTACCGTATTATTTCCGGCAGCCGTATGGATCGGGAACTCCCCGTCTTCCGATAAGGAAAGCATCTCGATCACTTCACCGTCTTCGTAAATATAGACATATGCACCGGCAGACGACGTAAAATGCACCAGAATAAAAAGAACGGCGCCGGCGCACACAAAAAGCAGCAAAAGAAGAATATCCCCTTTTGTCACGATCCGATTCTTTTTTGTTTCACCGCTCTGCATTTTATTCTCCGTTTCATTTATTTCTGTCTGCTTATTTCTGTCTGTGTATCCTGTCCGCTTATTTCTGTCTGCGTATTTCTATCCGCTTATTCCTGTCTGTTTATTCCTGTCCGCTTAGTTTGTAACGGTCCTGCGTAAGCGAAAACTGATCCTTCAGCCCGTCCGTTACATAAACCGTTCCGTTTTTATCAATAAAAACAGCCTCCGCCTCATATTTGGCGAGCAAAGGCAGGGACGCTTCATATCCCAGAACAAAACACGCGGTTGAAAGACCGTCGCTATACAGACCATCCTCACAGCATACCGTAACGGAAAGAAGACCGGAATCCGCAGGCGCAAGCGTTTTTCTGTCCATGATGTGATGATAGCGTTTTCCGTTTACCGTCACGTATTTTTCATAATTTCCGGAGGTTGAGACGCATAGTTTCCCTCCACCCGGATTTAGTTCCAGACTACCCATAATATCATTTACGCTTCCTTCCGGATCCCGGATACCGATCCGGTACGTGGTGCCGTCCTTTTTCGTTCCGTATACCAGAATACTTCCTCCGACCGCTATAACGCAGCCGCTCAGTTCTTTCTTATCTTTCACGATATCATAGATCCGATCCAGGGCGTACCCTTTTCCGACCGCGCCAAAGTCAAGCGAGATTCCATTCTTATCAAAAACGATCTCGGAGTTTTCTTCATTCAGGGAAATATGCTCATAACCGATCTGGTCTTCGATCTCTTTTAAAACCGATGGTTCCGGCACCTGAAAATCGGGATCCGAACCGCTGTCATAGTCTTCAATGCCCCATTCCGCCTCCAAAGGACGAAGGGTAATGTCAAGCGCCCCATTCGAATCCGTACAAAGCTGAAGGGATTTTTCGATCACCTCCAAGAGCTCGCCGCTTACCGGATATGGGGTGTTTCCGGCAGCTTTTTCATTAACCGCCGCTGTTTCCGATCCGCTTATCCGCCATGAAAGAAGCTCTGCGTCCAATCGCTCTGCTTCTTTCTGGATTTCTTCCGCGCAGGCGGATAATCGGTCCTCTTTTACATTTCCAACCGGATACAGCGTCTGCGTCATGGAAGTTCCCATCACAAAATCATATTCCACATATTCTGACTCGGGCTGTCTCCTTCCCTGTTTTTTTACATAGCAAGAAGCTGCAATGATAAGGAGTGCAGCCCCCATCATTGCAGCAAGTCCAATCATGCTTTTTTTCGTCTGTGAACCGGACATAGAAAGCCTCATTTCAGTTACAGATCTTCACCATTGCTTTCGATCACTTTACGATACCAATAAGCGGAATCCTTCAAGGTCCGTTCCTGCGTCTGATAATCCACATAGATCATACCGAACCGCTTGTCATAGCCCAAAGACCATTCGAAATTATCCATTGCCGACCAGTACATATATCCGATCACCGGAATCCCTTCATCTGCCGCCTTTTTATAACATTTCAGATAACGTTTTACAAAGTCGATTCTCTGCGGATCATGTACGCCGCCGTCCAGCGCTACCCAGTCTGTATTTGCCATACCGTTTTCCGTAATGATGATCGGCAGGTGGTACCGCTCATACATGAATTTTGCCGACCAGTACATGACGCGTTCATCGATCACCCAGTCCATGGTAGTCCTGCCGATACCCTGAAATTCATTTTTGTTATATGTGTACTCTTCGTGACCGCCGTCACTGTAATAAATGTTCATGCCATAAAAATCAAGCGGCTGGGATATAAGCGCCATATCTTCCTTGGAAGGGTTCGGCATAGCGTCTCCAAACATCTCATATGCTTCTTCCGGGTAACGGCCGAGGACGATTGGATCTGAATAAATGGAAATGCTGGAAAATCTCGGTTTTACGGAAAATGTCCGCTTTCTTGCTTCTTCAACCGCTTCCTCTGAATCATTCTCCGGAATCCAGCATGGTCCGATCGGGGCAAATCCGATGAGCGGCTTCTGCTTCGCATTCTCCCGGATACATTTTACCGCGCGTCCATGGGAAAGAAGCAGATTATGAACCATAACGAGGATCGTTTTATCATCCAGGTGCAGAAACGGCGCATGCCAGCCCATATCATAACCAAGTCCGATGATACACTGCGGCTCGTTGATCGTAAACCAGTATTTTACCCGGTCAGACAACGCGTCTACGATCACCTTCGTATATTCCTCAAACCAGAGCGGAGAATCCGGATTGCCCCATGCGCCCTTGAGATACAGGGCATACGGATAATCCCAATGGTAAAGCGTTACCATAGGCTCAATACCAGCTGCCAGAAGCTCATCTACAAGGTCAGAATAAAACTTCAGCCCCGCTTCATTTACCTTACCGGTACCTTCCGGCAGGACCCTCGCCCAGCTGATGGAAAAACGATAATACCGGATCCCCATTTCCTTAAACAGTTTAATATCCTCTTTGTATCTATGATAATGGTCGCAGGCAACCTGACCGCTTTCACTATGAACGATCCTTCCCGGACGTCTGGATGCTACGTCCCAGATATTCAGTCCTTTTCCGTCATCCAGATACGCGCCTTCTACCTGATACGATGCCGTTGCGGCGCCCCACATAAAATCCTTACAAAATCCCATGTTTTAAAACCTCCTATAAGAAACTACCTCTATTTTCCTTATTTCTTATGCAAATGTCAATAATAATCCTTTCAAATCCGAAAAAAAATCATCCATGTTGCAACCCACTTCATATTTTGTTAGAATACCTAAGAAATGTTTTACTTGAGAGGAGCCTGTTATGATACTTGCCTGTCAGAACATAAAAAAAGCCTTCGGTGAGAAAGAAATACTGA
Organism: uncultured Lachnospiraceae bacterium; assembly: GCA_947631605.1. GTDB lineage: Bacteria > Bacillota > Clostridia > Lachnospirales > Lachnospiraceae > CANRMC01. The sequence continues at coordinate 12,790 of CANRMC010000045.1, read as the reverse complement.
AAAAAGTGAATTTTCATCTTGAGGAAAAGGAAAAGGCTGCCATTGTCGGAATCAACGGCGCAGGAAAAACCACTCTTCTTCGGATCATTCTGGGAGAACTCCCGGCAGATGAGGGCAATATCGTCATTTCCAAAGACACCACGATCGGCTATCTCTCCCAGCATCAGGATATTGCTTTTGAAAAATCCGTTTATGAAGAAATGCTGGAGGTAAAACGCTATATCATAGAAATGGAAGACGAGATCCGGCGGCTTCAGGAAGAAATGCAGCACCTTTCCGGTCATGCGCTGGATGAGGTCATGGATCGTTACCATGTCCTTACAAGCCAATATGACCGCGAAAACGGTTACGCCTATAAAAGTGAGATCACAGGCGTCCTGAAAGGGCTGGGATTTCAGGAAGCCGATTATGACCGTCCGGTCAATTCCCTGTCCGGCGGTGAAAAAATGCGGGTTGCCCTCGGCAGACTGCTGCTTTCCAGACCGGAGCTCATCATTTTGGACGAACCGACCAACCATTTAGACCTGCCTTCCGTTTCATGGCTGGAAAACTTTCTCGCCTCTTATCGCGGCAGCGTAGTGATCGTCAGTCATGACCGGTATTTTATTGATAAGATCGCAACAAAGATCATCGAGATCGATCAGGGCGTATCTACCGTATTTAACGGCAATTATACGTTCTATTCCAAACAGCGCGCAAAAATCCGGGAAGATAAAATGAAAGCCTATCTGAATCAGGCAAGGGAAATCCGTCATCAGGAGGAAGTGATCGAAAAGCTGAAATCCTTCAATCGCGAAAAATCCATAAAACGCGCGGAAAGCCGTGAGAAAATGCTGGAACGGATCGAAGTTCTGGAAAAACCGACAGAAGTAAATGCAGATATGCGGCTCACACTGACTCCGATCACAGAATCCGGTCAGGACGTTTTGTTCTGCGACGGGCTCACCAAGAGTTTTTCCGGAAATACCCTCTTTGAAAATCTTACCATTGATATTAAGCGTGGGGAACACGTCGCTTTGATCGGCGGAAACGGAACGGGAAAAACTACGATCTTAAAGATCATTAATCATATGCTGCAACCGGACAAAGGTTCTGTACATCTCGGCTCCAGAGTACACATCGGATATTTCGATCAGGAGCATAGAACCCTTTCACCGGATAAAACCATCTTTGAAGAAATCTCCGATACCTTTCCGGATCTGGGAAATACCCGTATCCGGAATGTTCTTGCCGCATTTCTTTTTACCGGAGACGATGTATTCCAAAAAATAAAGGATTTAAGCGGCGGAGAACAGAGCCGGGTAGCGCTTGCCAAACTCATGCTCTCCCCTGCCAACCTTCTTATATTAGACGAGCCGACCAATCATCTGGATATCCAGTCCAAAGAAATTCTGGAACAGGCGCTTTCATCATATACCGGAACCCTTCTCTATGTCAGCCATGACCGGTATTTCATCAACCGGACGGCAAACAGGATCCTCGAATTACGAAACTGCACCCTGACCGGCTACGTCGGCGATTATGAATATTACGAAACACATCGGGAAGAAGCCTGGCAGCGAAACGATAACGGAATAAGCGCCGCTGCTCCGTCAGCAGACACCGGTGCGAAAGATGCTTATCTAAAAAACAAAGCCGAGCAGGCCCGGCTTCGTAAAATTGAAAACGATATGAAAAAAATAGAATCTTCCATAGAAGAAACGGAAGAACAGATCGCCGCGCTGGACGCAGAGATCAACCTGCCAGAAAATGCGACCGATCCCGCAAAACTCATGGAGCTTTCCGAAAAACGGGAACAGCTTTCTTCACTTCTGGAAGAACTCTACACAAAATGGGAAGCCCTCAGCGAATCTTAATCTTCATAGTTTTCGCTAAGGGCTTACACTTTCTTTACAGGCGGATATCCAGTTCTACCGGACAATGGTCGGAACCAAAAATATCCGTATGGATCGCGGCGTCAATAATATTTTCTTTCAAGGCTTCGGACACCAGAAAATAGTCGATCCGCCATCCTGCATTCTTCTCTCTCGCCCGGAAACGGTAAGACCACCAGGAATAAATATCCGTCATATCCGGATATTTGTACCGGAATGTATCCACCATGCCGCTTGCAAGAAGCTCCGTCATTTTCCCGCGTTCTTCATCCGTAAATCCGGCGTTGTTATGATTTGTCTTCGGGTTCTTTAAGTCGATCTCCTGATGCGCCACATTTAAGTCCCCGCACATAACGACCGGTTTTTTCTCATTTAATTTTTTCACATAGTTCCGGAAATCATCTTCCCATTCCATACGATAGGAAAGCCGCGCCAGTTCATTCTGGGAATTTGGAACATATACTGTGATGAAGTAATAATTTTCCATTTCGAGGGTAATGAGCCTTCCTTCATGATCGTGGGCGTCAATCCCCATTCCGTAAGTTACGGAAAGCGGTTCCTGCTTCGTAAAAACAGCCGTTCCGGAATATCCTTTCTTTTCCGCGTAATTCCAATACTGATGATACTCCGGCGTATCAATGACAAGCTGTCCCTCCTGCATTTTTGTCTCCTGAAGACAGAAAATATCTGCATCCAGCTTTTGAAAAATATCCATAAAGCCTTTTCCCATACAGGCGCGGATCCCGTTTACATTCCAGGATATAAATTTCATCGTTTTATTTCCTCCGGTTATAAGATACTCCCGTTTATGTTTTCCCTGATTAAAAATATAAAAGAAAAAGAGGACAAACATCCGGTTCGTCCTCTTATGATAGCAAAAATTAATTGATTTGGCAATTAGCCGAAATATCTGTCAAGCAATCCCTTGAATGCCTTACCATGTCTTGCCTCGTCTCTTGCCATTTCATGTACGGTATCATGGATCGCGTCAAGATTTGCAGCCTTTGCACGCTTTGCAAGATCTGTCTTTCCTGCTGTCGCACCGTTCTCAGCCGCTACTCTCAGCTCCAGATTCTTCTTTGTGCTGTCGGTTACAACTTCACCGAGAAGTTCAGCAAACTTTGCAGCATGCTCTGCCTCTTCATAAGCAGCCTTCTCATAGTACATACCAACTTCCGGATAACCCTCGCGGAATGCAACTCTTGCCATTGCAAGATACATACCAACTTCTGTACATTCGCCATTGAAGTTTGCCCGAAGATCCTCGATAATATCTTCGCTTACTCCCTGTGCAACACCTACAACATGCTCAGCAGCCCATGTAAGCTCACTGTCCTGTGCCTTGAATTTCTCAGCCGGCGCATGACATACCGGACATTCTTCCGGCGCTTTGTCGCCTTCGTAAACATAACCGCAGACACTACATACAAATTTCATATTCTTTTCCTCCTGATTCGTTTATTTTTATAACTTCACTGATAAAAATAATATAAAAACGCCATTAAAAAGTCAACACTTTTTGGCAGATTTTACCCTTTCTTTTTGGCAGCTCTTACCTTTCCATGCTTTCGATGATCTCCGACATATTCATGCTGTTGGAACCTTTTACCGTTATCACATCGCCCGGTTTCAATATCTGATTTATATAGTCTGAAGCACTCTTATTATTTTCACAGTGAAGAACTTTTATTCCGGAATTCTTTCCTGCTTCATCTCCGATTTTTTCAGCCATTTCACCGATCGTGATCAATTCATCCACGGAAGTATTTCTAAGGTACGTACCGATCGCACGATGAAATTTTTCACTGTTTTCCCCAAGCTCCAGCATATCCGCAAATACCGCGATCCTTTTGCCGCTGCACTGCATATCGCAAAGTACATTGATACATGCCTTCATGGAATCCGGATTGGCGTTATACGTATCGTCAATAATGGTATATCCCTTTTTCGATTTTGTTATCTTCTGTCTCGTACCGATAAAGGTCTTAAATACCTCTGCCGCCGCAGGAACATCATACCCCAGATGATCGGTCACTGCGATAGCCGAAAGAGAATTCCGCACATTATGAAGTCCCGGCATGGAAAGACGAACCGGAATCCGGATATTTCCATGACAATAATCATATAACGTCATATTATTCTCCATCCGGATATTTTCCGCCCGGTAATCACACCAGCTTTCCGTACCGAAAAAATATACGGAAAGATTCAGTTTATCCTTCATCTCGGCAAGCAGCGGATCGTCGCCGTTCAAAAACAGTACGCCGTTTTCATCCATACGTGAGGTGATCTTTAGTTTTTCTTTCCGGATATTTTCCTCCGTCTTCAGATATTCTATATGCGCAACGCCGATCGTGGAGATCACTGCGATATCCGGACGTGCGATCTCCGCCAGTACGTCCATATTTCCTTCTTCGCTGATTCCCATTTCCAGTACCGCAATCTCCGACGGTTCATCCAGCATATGGGAAAGAGTGATCGGAACGCCGATCTGGGAATTCATGTTGCCAATGGTATGGAATACCTTTGTACTCGCTGAAAGCGCTGCCGTGATCATTTCTCTGGTGGTCGTTTTTCCTACACTTCCTGTTATGGCAATCACTTTATTCGGATAAAAACTCCGGATATAAGCGCCGATTGCCTTTAACGCCTTCTCTGTATCTTCCACCCGTATATAACTATGTCCCGGTTCATATTCTGATATATCCTGTCCGGTAAGTGTTGCAGCACCGGTCTTCATCGCTATCGCAATATAGTTATGTCCGTCTGTTTGTTCCCCTAAAAGCGGAACAAACAGATCACCCGCTTTTATTTGTCTCGAGTCCGTACAGATATCTAAAACCTCTGTATTCATATCGCCCGCAAGCAATGTTCCTTTTGTAATTTCAATTATATGTTTAACCGTGATATTTCGCACTGTAATCCTCCTTCAAATTATCAGCGCCGATATACTACCTTTTTCGCAATCTCGTCCGCTTTATCTTTTGATACTAATATTTCAATCAGTTTTAAGGAAAAATCAATCGCTGTTCCAAGTCCCCGGCTCGTAATAAAATTACCGTCAACCGCTACATTGTCATAGCAGACATCAGCCGAAAGAAGTCCCTCTTCCATTCCCGGATAGCAGGCTGCTTTCCTGCCTGCCAGAAGTCCCATTTCTCCATATACAGTCGGAGCTGCGCAGATCGCTGCCAGATATTTTTCTTTCCCGTTATAGCTTTGAATGAGTTCCGCCAGTTTTTCATGCTCCTTCAGATGAATGGTTCCCGGCATACCGCCCGGAAGTACCAGCATATCCGCTTCTTCCTTTAAATCTTCAAAAAGCATATCGGCTTTTATTGTTATCTTATGCGAACCGGTCACTTCGAGTGCGCCCGTAACCGACACCGTGGAAACAGAAACGCCTGCCCGCCGCAGAAGATCGACCGGTGTCAGTGCTTCCACTTCTTCGAATCCTTCTGCCAAAAATACATATACCTGATCCATTTTTTATACCTCCTAATCTTTTCACATTTATAACTTTTTCTATTTTTTTACTGAAAATAGTATATAATACATTACAGAAATCTTCAATTCAAATTTATTTTTGGAGGCGCAAATGGAAATCGAACGGAAATTTCTGGTAACTTCCATACCGGAAAATATAGAAAAATATGAAAAACACGAAATTGAGCAGGGGTATATATCGACGGAGCCGGTCATCCGGATCCGCAGGCTGGACGAAAAACTTATCCTAACCGTAAAATCGAAAGGGCTTCTCAGCCGACAGGAATTTGAACTGGAGCTTGACGCCGGCGAGTACCGGAACCTTTCGGAAAAAGTCTCCGGCAATCTGATCCGGAAAACCAGATATAAGATTCCGCTTCCGGAAGGATATACCATTGAACTGGATATTTTTCATGGAGATTTTGACGGACTCTGCTATGCGGAAGTTGAATTTCCGGATGAAGATACGGCAAAAAAATTTAACCCCCCTGCATATTTCAGCAGAGAGGTTACGTACGAGCCTCAATTTCATAATTCATCTTTAAGCAGCATGGATAAACCGTCAATCTTCGGACTGATTTCGAAGATACGGGAAACATGCGGCTGATATATACCGGAATGTCGCAAAAATACCAATCATGCTGAATATAAACGAAGGAAGCAGATATCCCAGCGCCGCGTTGGTATTCACAAGCAAAATTCCCAGCGTCTGCGCATAAATACAAAGCATGAATATCTGATACTTTGAGAGCATGAGTCCGGTTCTTTTACAGATCGGCACCGTCATGATCATGTAGATCAGGGCAAGGAGCGAATACTTAATTCCGTTTTGAAGGATCACCAGAACAAAATTTATAAAGAGCGCAAGATAAATCGCCGGTATCTGCGCCGCAAGCGCCTGATTATCAAATCCGTCCGGCAGGATCTCGCTTAAGGACATCCGGTAAAAATCCGTTACAACCCCCGACATTTTATATACGCCCCGCATCGTCCGGCTTCCGATCGCGATATATACGGAATCATCATCAAAAACGGAATTATCCACAAACTCTGCTCCGGTATCTACATAAAAATGAACGCCGGATATATCGATATCGAACATCTTCTCCGCCTTAAGTTCTCCGTTTTCCATATGAAATTCCGGTATCTTATTTAAGAAAAGATTCTTGAAACCGCCAAACGTAACGATTGCCGCCACCGTAGGGATCACAGCCGTCATAACGGCGACCAGTACCATCAGTGAAATGAAGTATTTCACTGACTTTCCCGTACGGAGCCGGACCATATCGATATAACTGCCGGCCTTTGTCAAAGCATTGGCAAACTGCTGCCAGAAAGAAATCCGGTCTGTTACCAACGGCTCCTGTTCCCGGTTCATTTCTCCTGTGTCTCTATCCTGTATATCCATTCTGTTTCTCTCCATTATCCGATCAGTCCGAAGTGCTTCATTGCCTTGGAAATGCCGCCTTCCATTACATCATCTGTAATGTAAGAAGCGGTACGTCTTACTTCTTCGGTACAGTTTTTCATAGCAATGCTGTGTTCCACAAACCGCATCATTTCCAGATCATTATTACTATCCCCAAATACATAAGCATTATGAAGCGGAATCTGAAAATAGTCAAGCAGAAATTGTATTCCGCTGGCTTTCGTAAATCCCTTCGGAACCACTTCGCAGAAATTCCCTTCCCGCTCGATATATTGGAAATACCGGGTAATATATTCTCGAAATCCGGACACATCGCTTTTTTCATCATACCATGCGGCAAACTTATCAAATCTGAAATCTTCGGAATAAATGTCGTCGATCAGCGCCCGTCCCATTCCTTTAAAGTATTCCAGTATCTCATTTCTTCCTTCCATATTGAAATCCATGTCAAATCCGGTATGCGTCGGATATTCAAAAATGGCGGAAAACCGGAACTTCCTGCACTGCTCTGCAACCTCTACGCAAAAATCGTGGCTTAATTCATGGTGAAACAGTTCGCTTCCCTGATACATGATCTGTGTACCGCATCCAAGAACAAGCCCGTCAAAGCCTGCCTCCAGGATAAAGTCGTCCACATTGCACAGGGAACGTCCGGTATTGATAAACAGAAGGTGCCCGTTACTTCGCGCTTCTTTTAACGCCTGTTTGGTATTCTCCGGAAAAATACGCCTTGAATCATTTGTAATAAGCGTTCCGTCAATATCAAAAAACAGTATTTTTTTATCGCTCATGATACTCTATCCGATCTGCTTCATGAGATTGATCATCTCAATCGCACTGAGGGCACAGTCATATCCCTTGTTTCCTGCCTTGGTTCCGGCGCGTTCAATCGCCTGCTCAATATTTTCCGTTGTTACGACGCCGAAAAGCACCGGTATCTCTGTTTCCAGAGAAACGGAAGCGATTCCCTTCGATACTTCATTGCATACATAATCATAGTGGCTGGTAGCGCCCCGTATTACAGCGCCAAGGCAGATGACCGCATCATAGTTTCCGGACTTTGCCATTTTCTTTGCAACCACAGGTATTTCAAATGCCCCCGGCACCCATGCTACGGAAATATCTTCTTCCTTTACATCATGACGCACCAAGCCGTCTACTGCGCCGGACAGAAGCTTTGATACCACAAACTCATTGAATCTTGCGGCAACGATACCGATTTTTGCTCCCTCTGCTACTAACTTTCCTTCTAATTTCTGCATTTTTTTATCCTCCTGATTTTTATTTATAAATCTAAAATGTGTCCCATTTTTTCTTTTTTGGTTTTTAAATAAAACAGATCATAAGCGCTCGGCTCAATCTGGATCGGCACCCGCTCTACGATTTCCAGATTAAATCCGGAAAGACCGTACACCTTGGACGGATTGTTCGTAAGAAGACGTAATTTATGTACGCCAAGATCCACAAGTATCTGGGTTCCGATCGTATAATCCCTGGCGTCCTCCGGAAATCCCAGTTTTACATTTGCTTCTACGGTATCATATCCCTGATCCTGAAGAGCGTAGGCTCGGATCTTGTTGATAAGACCGATGCCTCTGCCTTCCTGCCGCATATAAAGCAGGATGCCCCTGCCTTCCTTGGCGATCATCTTCATGGCTGCGTCATACTGCTGCCCGCAGTCACATCTTGCCGAACCTAAAGCGTCTCCCGTCAGGCACTCGGAATGTACCCGGCAGAGTACCGGTTCGCCGTCCGTAATATCGCCTTTTACCAAAGCGACATGATGTTCACCGTTCAGTTTATTGATGTAGCCGTATATCATAAATTCGCCGTATCTGGTCGGCATTTTTGCTTTTGCCACACATTCCACAAAGACCTCATGCTCTTTCCGGTAGCGGATAAGCTTCTCGATCGTGGATATTTTCAGATCATGCTGCGCCGCAAATTGGATCAGATCGTCCAATCTTGCCATGGTTCCGTCATCCTTCATGATCTCACAGCAAAGTCCCGCCGGTTTCAATCCGGCAATCCGCATCAGATCCACAGTTGCTTCTGTATGACCGCTCCGCTCGATCACGCCGCCGGTTTTCGCCTGTAACGGAAACATATGTCCCGGTCTTCGGAAATCCGCCGGTTTTGCGTCCTCCGATACGAACTTTCGCGCAGTAATCCCGCGTTCCTCGGCAGAAATGCCTGTAGTCGTGCTGACATGGTCGACCGATACGGAAAACGCCGTACAGTGGTTATCCGTATTGGTAATGCACATCTGCGGAAGATTGAGCTTATCCGCAAAACTTTCATCCATCGGCATACAGATAAGACCCCTTGCATATTTTGCCATAAAGTTTACATTCTCCGTCGTCGCAAATTCCGCCGCGCAGATGACGTCTCCCTCATTTTCACGATTTTCATCATCCAGCATCACCACATTTTTTCCTGCGCGAAGATCCTCGATGATCTCTTCGATCGTATTAAATTCGTACATCACATCAATCCCTCCTAATATTTCCAAAACGCCTGTTTAATCATAAGACGTATGACCGCTTCCTGTCATAAATCCGTTCTCCCGCAGAAAATCCATCGTAAGACCCTGTTTTTCTTCCGGTTGTCCAGACTCCGTCCGGCTTTCGCACCGCATCAGTTTCCCCACGTATTTTCCTATAATATCCGTTTCCAGATTTACGGTATCTCCCGGTTTTCCGGAAAGCAGCGTGGTTTCCGCCGCCGTATGGGGAATGATTGATACCCGGAACGACGTGTCGTTCACATCCGCAACCGTAAGACTGATCCCGTCTATCGCTATGGAACCTTTCTCCACCACATAAGAAAGAATGGATTCTTTCGCCTGAATCGTAACCCATACCGCATTGTCTTCCCGACGGTAGGATAAGATCCTGCCGGTTCCGTCAATATGTCCGGAGACGATATGACCGCCGAATCTCCCGTTTGCCGGCATCGCCCGCTCCAGATTGACGCGGCTTCCCGCCTTCAGTTTTGAAAATCCGGTTCTCTGCATGGTTTCCGGCATAACATCCGCTGTGAATCCGCCGCTTATCAGTCCCGTCACCGTCAGGCAGACGCCGTTTACCGCGATGCTGTCGCCGATCTTCGTTCCTTCCAGAACAATACGGGCGCGTATGGTAAGCACCGCTGACTTTTCGCCGCGTCTTATATTTGCGATTTCTCCGATCTCTTCTATAATGCCTGTAAACATCCGCCGTTTCACCTCCGTTTCACATATCTGGCATAGATATCATTTCCGATCCGTTCCAGTTCGGAGAGCGTAAATTCCTCTGCCTCCGTCACCTCATCAATTCCGCAGCCTGTGACCGGCGTTTTTGCAGATACCCCTCCAAATACCTTCGGCGCTACAAAAATACGCATTTCATCTACCAGTCCTTCACGAAGCATACTCTCGTTCAGGACGCCTCCTCCTTCAAGCAAAAGACCGTCGATTCCCCGCGCTCCCAGTTCTTTCATAAGAGCGGCAAGGTCAGTATGTCCTTCCTTTTCCGGAAGATATAAAATCTGCGCGCCTGCTTCTTTCAGCTTTGAGATCTTATCTTTTAAAATATATTTTTCCTTATCCAGCATGGCAACAAAAAGAGGTATTTCATCTGCCGTCTGTACCAGACGGGATTCCAAAGGAATATTCAGATGACTGTCGCAGATAATGCGAATTGGATTTCTTCCATTCGGGAGCCGGGTTGTAAGCAGAGGGTTATCCGCAAGCACCGTACCGATCCCCGCCATGATCCCGGTCAGTTCATGCCGGAATTCCTGCACCCTTTGTCTGGACGCTTCATTGGAGATCCATTTGCTCTTACCGGTTTTTGTTGCGATCTTACCGTCTAAGGTCATGGCGTATTTCATGACGACATACGGCGTCTTTGTTGTTATATAATGAAAAAATACAGGGTTCAGCCGGTCGCAGTCTTCTTTTTTTACGCCGCTTGTAACCAGTATTCCATTTTCCTCTAGTTCTTTTATCCCCTGCCCTGCAACCAGCGGGTTCGGATCGGAAGAGCCTACATAGACATGGGCGATCTTATGTTCTATGATCGCCTGCGTGCATGGCGGCTGTTTTCCATAGTGGCAGCATGGTTCCAGCGTGACATAGAATTCCGCTCCCGTACAATCCTCTGTCAGGCTCGCAAAGGCTTCGCGTTCAGCATGCAGTCCGCCGTACTTCTTATGATACCCCTCGCCGATCACCCTGCCGTCTTTTACAATGACTGCCCCTACCAGAGGATTCGGATTTACAGCTCCGGTTCCTTTTTTTGCAAGTTCGATGGCAAGGCTCATAAATCTATCGTCATATGCCATATTCTTCTCCTATCCGGTTATAAAACCAATCTATCATATAAGAAAAACCCTGAAGAATTCTTCAGGGTTTTCTTTCATGGCGAAATACAAAGGAAACATTTCTTCCTTTTATTCCATATCCATCTTCTTCCATCCAGACTATACGGTCGGCTTTGGATTCTCACCAAATCATGCATACTGCTCGCGGGCTCGCACCTTTCACAGATCCTGCGCATGGTGCACACCGCCGGTCGGGAACTTCCCCCTGCCCTGAAGACTTCTTATACTATTTTATTTATTCTTCCTTTCCAATGGACAGGAAGCCGCTTTCATTCGCATGCAGCAGGAAGGAAAGACCAATGTTCTTTCTGGATCCTTCTGTTGCTACATAAATCTCTCCGGTTTCAACCAGAGACTTGGCGATTTCAGTCACCTTATCCTTATACAACATCATCTGCCGTCTGTCTCTCGAACTCAGCTTGAACATATACTGGTTCTTGGAGCTGATAAGAAGAATACTGAAGGAATGTACATTATTCTTCGTATCCCGCATACCGGAACCGATCATTCTGGAATTTGCGATCAAGATCTCCGCAGATTCATCCGGCAGGTACTCCGACAGGATCAATTTATAAATCTTCAGATAATCGTCCTCGGATTCGATATTGATCGGAAGTTCTGCAACCGCAAACTCAATAACCGAATCCGCCAGCTTGATGGTTCCGCCGTCATCATTAATAACTGCGGTACATTCTTTCGGAACAAGCAGCCGGAAGAATTTATTCTCGATGATCTTCTGATCGGAAGCCGGCTCTTTGATGATCAGATCCGGATAGGTGAGCTCAAGTTTATGCATGGAAATAATTGCCGAATCGTCACCCGTTTCCGCAAGACCGATCAATTCTTCATACAAAGCGGAAATCTGAGGCGTTCTGTATTTAACAAGCTCTACCAGACGTTCCACAGCCGGTACATAACCCATAGCGGCGTTTTCCAGATACAGTTTGATAGCCTCCTCACCGGAGATTCCCTTGCTTTCCTTATACTGGATTACCTTAAACAGATTTTCCTTGTCAAATCCGTCATAATTATTATCATATGCCCGTTCAAAATATTTCAGGCTCTTAACCTCTCCTTTGAATTCCGGAGAAGCTTCTTCACGCTGATAAATCTTACCCAGTTCATAAGCTGCCTGATAGCTGCCCAGTCCCAGCGCTTCCAGAAATGCTTTTTCAATCTCATAGGAGTTCGCTATGTAGAATACCTGGCTCTGCTTCATCAATGCGACCTTGAGCGCGGTCGCGGCGCTTCCGGCTGCAACTGCCCGATCCCACTTCTCAACGGAGCTCTGAAGATCTTCTCCTTCCAGTTCTTTAATATCCTTGATATATGCGTCCGCTTCAGCAATGCCGTTTGCCTGCGCTTCTTTAAAATACGTGAGCGCTTTGTTGCCGTCACGCTTGGAGCGGAGCAGACCATAGTAATAAAAACGTCCCAGATAGAATGCAACTCTCTTGTGTCCAAGCCGGTGCGCGTTCTCGTACCAGTTCAGCGCTTTCATATAATCCTTTAACTGCTGGTCATAAATATTACCGAGAAGGAACGCAAGATCCGGATCCTTCGTAGCGTCAAAGAGCTGCTTTGCATAACTGATCGTTTTATCAATATCCTTGTATGGTGAATCGTCGTCATAATA
>CANRMC010000044.1 GCA_947631605.1 uncultured Lachnospiraceae bacterium | reverse complement strand
TGATCGAACAGAAGGGTAAGTATTATCAGCTCTATACGGGATTAACCGCATAAAATAACCGCATAAAAAAGAAAGAAGGTATGCATATGAAAAAATTAGTAGTTGTTCTGGGAAGTCCGAGACCGGCCTCTGTCTCCACCATGCTTGCAGAGGAAGCGATCAAGGGGGCGAAGGCAGCAGGTTATGATGTAGTTGTTTATAATGCGTGGGAAATGAATATCAAAGGCTGTCAGGGCTGCGGTGCCTGCAGGGCAAACGGCATTGATTGTGTGATCGATGATGATATGAAGGCGTATTTTAAGGATCTTCATTCCTGCGACGCTCTGCTAGTGACGGCGCCGAATTATTATTCTACGGTTGCAGGCCACGTCATTACATATATGAACCGCCATTACTGCCTTACAAATCCGGATCGGAGCCAGAGGCTTCCGGAAGGGATAAAATTTGCCGCTATTTTTACGCAGGGTGCGCCGGAGAATGCAGTGCCTGCTTATAAGGCAAATTATGACTGGTTCACAGGCACATTTACATCGAAGGGCATGGAGTGCGTCGGAACGATCGTTGCCGGAGGCGGCAGCGATATGGAAGCAAAGAAGAAAGAGGCATACGCTTTATTTGCATCATAGAAATTCAGCAGGAGAAAGAGATTATGAGCCGCATCAATACAGTGATCTTTGATCTGGACGGTACGCTGTTATATACGCTGACAGATCTTTTGGACGCAACAAATTACGGACTGCGAAAAACCGGGCTTCCGGAGCGCACGCTGGAGGAGGTCCGCAGCTTTGTGGGAAACGGGATTCAAAAACTCATGGAGCGGGCGGTTCCGCAGGGAACAGGTGAGGAAGTGCAAAAGCAGGCGCTGGATGCGTTTCGGGACTATTACGCGCTGCACTGTACGGATCATACGGAGCCGTATGACGGGGTTCTGGATCTGGTGGCGCGTCTTGATGAAGCAGGCTACCGGCTTGCGATCGTTTCCAACAAAGTGGACAGCGCCGTAAAGGATCTGAACCGGACGTTTTTCGCAGAGCATATACATGTGGCGATCGGAGAGCGGGAAGGCGTACGGAAGAAGCCGGCGCCGGATACGGTATACGAGGCGTTAAAGGAACTGGGGAGCAAAAAAGAGGAAGCCGTCTATATCGGAGATTCGGATGTGGACCTTGCAACGGCTGCAAATGCAGGACTTCCCTGCATATCGGTTCTGTGGGGCTTTCGCGACCGGCCGTTCCTTGTCGGGAAAGGGGCGGAACATTTTGCCGAAGCGCCGGATGATGTTTTGCGTCTGATCGAAGAATTTCAGGCTTTATTATCATAATTTACCGGAAGGATTTTTGACATGAAACGAATATTATCAGTTCAGGATATATCCTGCGTGGGAAAATGCTCGCTTACGGTAGCGCTTCCCATCATTTCTGCCATGGGCGTGGAGACGGGGATTCTGCCGACAGCGCTTCTTTCGGTCCACACGATGTTTGAGCATTATACATTTCTGGACCTTACAGACGAGATGCCGAAGATTTCAGAGGCATGGAAGCAGGAAATGCTGGACTTTGACGCAATCTATACCGGATATCTGGGTTCTGTCCGGCAGATGAATATAGTTCAGAAGGTTTTTGAGGATTATAAGAAAGAGGACGGACTGATACTGATCGATCCGGTGCTGGGAGATAACGGAAAGCTGTACAAAGGTTTCGATCAGGCGTTTGCCGATGAAATGGCGAAGCTTTGCAGCAAGGCGGACGTCATTCTTCCGAATATGACGGAGGCATCTTATATGCTCCATATTCCATATGTGAAGGAAGATTATGATGAGGCTTATGTACGGGATGTGTTGAAGAAGCTGAGTGGGATCGGGGCGAAAAATGTGGCGATCACAGGTATCAGTTTTGAGGAGGATAAGATCGGCGTCATGGCGTATGATGCGGAGCATGACCGCTATTTTTCTTATTTTAACCGTAAGATTGAAAGCTTTTTCCATGGAACAGGAGATATCTTTGCCAGCACTGTCATGGGAGCGCTTATGAATGGATTTGATCTGGAGGAATCTCTTCGGGTAGCGGTGGATTATACACTGGAATGTATCCGACTCACGACGGAAAATCCAAACCGCCGGATCTATGGCGTGGATTTTGAAGATGCGATTCCCTATCTGATCGACAGGATCGGAAAGACGCAGTGTCAGAACCGGAAAGGTGGAATATAATATATAGATAAAAAGACCGGGACGTAAGAAATATGAATCAGCGCTGTGAAATCAGTCATGTTACAAAAGCCTATCTTCAGGAATTTGACCGGATATTAAAGACCATGATCCGGAATATGACGGAATCCAGTCTTACGGCAAGCATTTCGGATAATTTCATCATTCAGATGATCCCGCACCATGAAGCGGCGATCGAAATGTCGGAAAACCTTTTGAAATATACCACCTGTATACCGCTGCAGAATATTGCGGAAGGAATCATAGAAGAACAGACAAAAAGTATCGGCGACATGCTGGAAATCCAATGCCGCTGCCAGAGACCGGAGAACTGTGAAGAAGAACGCTGCCGGTATCAGCGGCAGATGGACGATATTATGAATACCATGTTTCTGGAAATGGGAAACGCACCGTCCTCTAATATGCTCAATCAGGATTTTATGCGGGAGATGATCCCGCACCATCTTGGCGCGGTGCGGATGTCGGAACTTACCCTCAGACAGAATATCTGTCCGGAACTTGTGCCGATCCTGAAAGCGATTATAATTTCACAGAAGAAGGGGATTCTTGAAATGCGGCGGCTGCTGTCTTCCGGCATGTGCCGTTGTTAAGGGATCGTTAATCGAAAAAAGCACTTCGATATTCGAAACAGAATATAAGAAGTGCTTTTCATAATTTACTTGTATATTCATTTAGAAAAAGTTATAATAAAATGAATGACAAAAGTGGAGGTAACAATGAACGATTATAAGATAAATACAAAATGCGTACAGGCAGGCTACACACCGGGGAACGGGGAACCGCGCCAGATACCGATCGTGCAGTCTACCACATTTAAATATGCAACCAGTGAAGATATGGGGAAGCTGTTTGATCTGGAAGCTTCCGGTTATTTTTATACGCGTCTTCAAAATCCGACAAACGACTATGTAGCGGCAAAGATTGCCGAACTGGAAGGCGGTACCGCTGCAATGCTCACATCTTCCGGTCAGGCGGCAAATTTCTTTGCATTATTCAATATCTGTGAAAACGGCAGCCATATTGTCGCGTCTTCTTCCATTTACGGAGGAACCTTTAATCTGATCTCCGTTACTATGGCAAAAATGGGTATCGAAGCCACATTTGTATCTCCGGATGCAGATGAGGAGGAGTTAAACGCGGCATTTAAAGAAAATACCAGAGCCGTATTTGGAGAGACGATTGCCAATCCTGCGCTTACGGTACTTGATATTGAAAAATTCGCAAAAGCAGCGCATGCGCACGGCGTGCCGCTGATTGTAGATAATACATTTCCGACTCCGGTCAATTGCAGGCCGATTGAGTGGGGTGCGGATATTGTTACCCATTCCACAACGAAATACATGGACGGCCACGGAGCGGCTGTAGGCGGCGCTGTTGTAGATTCCGGAAACTTTAACTGGATGGCATATCCGGACAAATATCCGGGGCTTTGTACGCCGGACGAATCTTATCATGGGATCACATACGCCGAGAAATTCGGTCAGGCAGGTGCATTTATCACAAAATGTACCTCGCAGCTTATGCGTGATCTGGGCTGTATACAGTCTCCGCAGCACGCGTTTATCTTAAATCTCGGACTGGAATCCTTACACGTCCGTATGGCAAGACATGTGGAGAACGGTCAGGCGGTAGCGGAATTTCTTCAGAAACAGCCGCAGGTAGCCTATGTCAATTATTCCGGGCTTCCGGGCGACAAATATTATGATATTGCGAAAAAGTATCTGCCGAACGGCGGCTGTGGCGTGGTATCATTTGAATTAAAGGGCGGTCGTGAAGCCGCAGAGAAATTTATGAAACAGTTAAAGCTGGCAGCGATCGAAACGCATGTTGCGGACGCCAGAACCTGCTGCCTGAATCCGGCAACATCTACGCACCGTCAGATGACGGATGAGCAGCTTGCGGCAGCGGGTGTTCCTGCCGGACTTGTCCGGATGTCCTGCGGACTGGAAGATAAAGAAGATCTGATCGCAGATCTGAAGCAGGCGCTGTCTGCGATATAAGATATCAATAGAAGGGGGATCAGAGAATGGATTTACTGGAAGAATTAAAAGCAAAGGGCGTAAATACAGAGGAAGGATTGAACCGGCTGATGAACAACACGGGTTTATATCAGAGAATGCTGCTAAAACTGGCAGATATGTTACGGAAATCTCCGGTAGATCTGGACTTTGACAATAACGACTGTACAACAGCCATCGAGCAGGCGCATGCCTTAAAAGGAGCGACCGGAAATCTGTCCGTAACGCCGTTATATGAGGCATATACAAAAGCCGTAGACCTTCTTCGGGCAGGAAAGCCGGAGGAAGCGAGAGAAGTACTCCGGAACCTGATTCCGGTACAGGAAGAGATCCTGACAATTATCGAGAAATATAAATAAGAGGAATCAATGTTTGGAGGGACACATGGATAATAAGAAAACGATACTTATCGTTGATGATGTTGAAATAAACCGCATGATCCTGGCGGAAGTTTTTAAAGATAAATATCAGGTGCTGGAAGCAGGAGACGGAAAAGCGGCTGTGGAGATCATGAATCAGAATCCATCCATTTCGGCTGTGCTTCTGGACATTCTCATGCCGGAACTGGACGGTCTCGGTGTACTCCGCAAGATGAATAAAAACGGGAAGATCAAGACCATTCCTGTTTTTCTGATCACATCCGCCGAAAATGAAGATATGCTTTTGGAAGGATATAATCTGGGCGCGATCGACGTCATCCGCAAACCGTTCATGACACATTTCTTACGGTGCCGGGTAGACAGCGTTATTGAACTGTACGCCCATCGGAACGAATTGGAGCGGATCGTTCTGGAGCAGGTAGAAAAGCTGAACAACCTGAATCAATCCATGGTTGAAACGCTTGCTACCGTTATCGAGTTCCGGGACTGCGAATCCGGAGAACATGTTAAAAGGATCAGCAGCCTGACAAAAGCTCTGATGGAGGAAGTAAGCAGTACATATGTGGAATATTATCTCCCGCAGGTTGAGATCGATAAGATAGCAAGTTCCTCGATCCTGCATGACATTGGTAAGATTTCCATACCGGACAGTATTCTCAACAAGCCGGGAAGACTTACCAAGGAAGAATTTGAGATCATGAAACAGCATACGACAAAAGGCTGTGAGATCTTGCAGACAATACCGAACCTGATGGATGAGGGATTGTATAATTACAGCTATGATATCTGCAGACACCACCATGAAAGATGGGATGGCAGGGGATATCCGGACGGACTTTGCGGAGACGAGATCAGCATATGGGCGCAGGTAGTTTCCGTTGCCGACGTATATGACGCATTGACTTCCGAGCGTGTATATAAGAGTGCATACGATCATGAAACCGCAGTTAATATGATCTTTAACGGTGAATGCGGAACCTTCAATCCAAAGGTGCTTCAGGCATTCCAGAACGTCATGGAAAAAACGCACAGGGATTGATCCGGTCATAACGGGAAAGAAGCAGATGAACAAGAAGAATCGAAAATTATTATGGGGCAGTCTGATTACGGTTGTAATTGTCTGCATTGCAATTTTTATATTATTTACGACATATACGGCAAAAAGGACGCAGAAAACCATTGCAAATATCAGCCGGATCTATATGGAGGAAATCAACCTTCAGGTTCAGCAGAAATTTGAAACGGTAACAGATCTGCGTCTTTCTCAGGTTGAGGGTATTTTGAGGAAAACGCAGGATCAGGGTTATTCTTACGAGGAACTGATAAACGAACTGGTATTGAATTCCACGTATCAGAATTTCTCGTACTTAGCTTTTTATACTGCGGACGGGCAGCTGGAAATGATCTACGGCGACCCCGTGAAACTAACGGACAGTGAACATTTCAAAGTATCTCTGAGTGAAGACGGAAATGTGATCGAACATGGATATACCGAAGATGGGAAAGACATATTGCTGATCGGAAAACTGGCGGAGTATCCGATGGAAAATAATGAGACGAGCGTTGCGCTTGTTGCAGGTGTTCCGATCGAGTATCTGCAGCAGTCCCTGTATCTGAGCAGCGACAGGGCAAATGTTTATTCTCATATCATAGATAAAAACGGAAATTTTGTAATTGTCAGTTCCGAAGACGGGAAAAATAATTATTATGACCGCGTGCTTGAGTTTTTTGAAAGCACCGAAGAAAAAACACCGGAGCAGTATGTAAGCGAGCTTCAGGAAGCGATGCTGAAAAAAGAAAACTATATGGCGACGATTTCCTATCAGGGGGATCCGCGATATGTATACTGTTCCCCGCTGCCGGGTAATTCGGAATGGTACCTGATCACGGTCATGCCGAATACCAGTCTCCAGAATGAGATCACAAGACTTGACAAAGAACGGGTTGCGCTTACGATCGGAATGATAGCTGTGATCACACTTCTTTTGGTGATCGTTTTTGTATGGTATTTTACAATGCTGCAGCACCAGATCAAAGCGCTGCATAAGGCGCAGGAGGAAGCGGCTTATGCCAATCAGGCGAAAAGCGAATTTCTTTCCAGCATGAGCCACGATATCCGGACGCCGATGAATGCGATCATTGGAATGACGGATATTGCCCTGAAAAATGTGGGAGACGACGAACGGGTAACGGACTGCCTGAACAAGGTGAAGCTTTCCAGCAAACATCTGGTTGGCCTGATCAATGACGTTCTGGATATGTCGAAGATCGAAAGCGGTAAGATGGTATTAAATATGGAGCCTCTTTCCCTGCGGGAAACGATGGATGATATCGTGAATATCATTCAGCCGCAGGTTCGGGCAAAGGGATTGCTTTTTGATATATTTATCCGCGACATTTTATCGGAGGATGTATATTGCGACGGCGTCCGTCTGAATCAGGTGCTTCTCAATCTGCTTTCCAATGCCGTAAAGTTCACGAAGGAGGGCGGAAGGATTGATGTGTACGTCTATCAGCAGCCGCTTTCAGAGAGACCGGAGGATGTGAGAACCCACTTTATAGTAGCGGATAACGGAATCGGCATGTCTGAAGAATTTCAGAAATCCGTTTATGATACGTTTGCAAGGGAAGATACGGATATTGTCCGCAACAGCACCGGCGCCGGACTTGGTATGTCTATTACCAAGAGCATTATCACAATGATGGATGGTACCATCGAATTAAAGAGCAGGCAGGGCGAAGGCACCCGCTTCCATGTGACATTGGATCTGAAACGCTGCGAGGAAAGAAGAGAAATGAAGCTTCCGGATTGGAAGATCCTGGTGGTAGATGATAATGAGCAGCTTTGTCTCAGCGCAGTCTCCAATCTGAAGGAACTGGGAGTTTCTGCCGAATGGACGACAGAGGGTAAAAAAGCGATTGAAAAGGTAGTGGAACACCATAAAAATAATGACGATTACCGTTTTGTGCTGATTGACTGGAAGATGCCGCATATGAACGGGATCCAGACGATACGCGAGATTCAGAAACAAGTGGGAACCAAGATCCCGGTGTTCCTCATATCCGCCTATGACTGGAGCGACCTGGAAGAGCAGGTAAAAGATGTGGAGATTGAAGGCTTCATATCGAAACCGCTTTTTAAGTCCACGCTGTACCAGAGACTCATCAGCTATACGGATGGTGCGGAAGCACCTCATGACTTTGAGCAGACAGAAACGCCGGACTTTACCGGAAAGCGTCTGCTTGTAGCAGAAGATATCGAGATTAACTGGGAGATTGCGGAGGATCTTTTAGGCGGATTCGGATTTACCTTAGAGCATGCGGAAAACGGTGCGGTCTGTCTGGAAATGTATAAGAAATCCGAACCGGGTTATTATGACGCGATCCTTATGGATATCCGTATGCCGGTTATGGACGGTTATGACGCAACCAGAGCGATCCGCGCCTTGGATCGTCCGGAGCGTATACCGATTATTGCCATGACTGCCGACGCATTTTCTAATGACGTGCAGTACTGTCTGGAAAGCGGAATGGACGACCATGTGGCAAAACCGCTGGATATTCCGAAAATGATCAGCGTTTTACAGAAATATATTTAATACGAAAAAAATGGAGAGAAGAAACGGCGGCAGAGGAAACTGGAAGCACAGCCTTTGCCGCTGTTTGATGTTTCGGAGGGGAGTAATTATGATTCAGCATCCGATAGCGCCCGTTTATGACGAAACTTCACGGATCCTGGTTCTGGGTAGTTTTCCTTCCGTAAAATCCAGAGAAACCGGTTTCTTTTACGGGCATCCGCAGAACCGGTTCTGGAAAGTTATGGCGGAAGTCAGTGATTGTTCAGTGCCGGTAACTGTGGAAGAGAAAAAGGCATTTCTTATCAAAAACCATATTGCAGTCTGGGACGTTATCAGTTCCTGCGATATTACCGGTTCCTCAGACAGCAGCATACGGAATGTGGTTCCGAATGATCTTACGGTTATTCTGGAGCATGCTCCGATTGAAAAAATATTTGTAAATGGGAAAAAGGCGGAAGCTTTATATCAGAAATTTATCCAGCCGGACATAAATAGAAAGGCGGTTTGTCTGCCGTCGACAAGTCCTGCCAATGCAGCGTGGAGTCTGGAACGTCTGGTTGAAGAATGGAGAAAGCAGATATGGAATTAAAGGTAAAAGAGACGCCGGACGGAAGGCTGCTCCCGGAGGAATCTTCGGAGCTTACTTACCAGCATTATATAGATTTAAAGCGGCAGGCACGCCATTATCGAAAGTATTATGAGGATCAGCTCACTGCCCTTCAGATCCGGGAGGGTAAAATAATCGAAGATACAAAAAGAGACTGGATCCGGAGTATCGTCTGTCTGATATTGGGATTGTTATGCAAGTTTCTTTATCTGGATTTTCGGATGCCATCTTTGATCAGCATATTTATCTCATGGGGCGCATGGATTCTCGCGGCGGTGTTTTTTACTGTAATGCTGTGCAGCCTGTTTGATTTCTTTAAACTGCGGACGCTCCATAATATTCTGACAGAAGCCTCGTTTTATATGGGATATGTCCACAGAAAAGGAATCGTTACCATGGAAGCCGAACGGCGGCATTGCAGAAATATGATCCAAAGGATCGATCGTCTGACAGAACGCGCCATGCCGGTTTCCGAACTTACAGATGAGTATATGAAGGAACTGTCTGAGCTGAGTATCTATCGGGAAGTCCGGTCAGACGCAGACACAATGTTTCAGCGGGTTCCGGAGACGATAATTCTGGCGGTTATCACTGTTGCATTTCTTCTGTTTTACATTTTTATATAGAGAAAATATTAAATAGTGAAAAAACAGTGAACTCTTTTAAGAATGGTTTGACGGAATCCTATGGGGAATGTATAATCTGTATAACTATCGTCTAATATGTATTATTAGTAAGGAACAGTATACAGTATATCCGGCTGCGCCGATTTTCTGTACGATAAGGAATATATAAAAAGGTTTGAGGAGGAGAGGAACATGTTATCGAAATACAGCGTGAAGCGTCCCTTTACAGTTCTGGTCGGCGTTGTCATGGTAGTTGTATTGGGAATAGTGGCTCTTACGAAGATGACGGCGGATCTGCTGCCGGATATGAGCTTCCCTTATGTTATCGTCATAACAACCGATATGGGCGCCAGTCCGGAAGAAGTGGAGACGCAGGTGACTTCTGTTATAGAATCATCATTAGCAACGACTTCCAATATCAAAAGCGTGAATTCCATGTCATACAACAGTTATTCGGCGGTTATTCTGGAATATGAGCAGACGGCGAATATGGATTCCATACTGATCGAGATCCAACAGAAGCTGGATCAGCTGGAGGGAGTCTGGGATGACAGCGTGGGTACGCCTATGGTTATGCAGATCGATCCGGACATGATGCCTGTCATGATCGCAGCGGCGGATATTGAAAATATGGATAGTGTAGAAGCCTCTCACTACATAGATACGGAAATCATACCAAGGCTGGAAAGTATTGAAGGCGTTGCTTCCGTTACTGCATCCGGCGGAATTGAAGAAACGGTTCAGGTTACATTGAATCAAGATAAAATTGACGCCCTGAATGATAAGATCATGGCGGAAATTGAAGATAAATTTGTAGATGCGCAGGCGGAAATGGACGATGCTAAGAGTGAGATCGAGAACGGTCAGGCGGGACTTGAGAGCGGTCAGGAGCAGATGGCGGATCAGGTCAGCAGTGCAAAGACGCAGCTGGACGGACAGAAGATAGAGCTGTACCAGACAGAGAAGGATCTGGAGGAACAACTGGCAAGTCTTCAGGCAAACGCAAACGAACTGAACACCAGTATTCAGGGATTGCAGCAGGCATATGACGGAGCCAAACAGTTGGCGGAAGGTATCGCACAGATGGAACAGCTGATCCAGCTTGTGGATTCCGGTATGCTTCCGGCGGACCAGTTTGCGGCGCAGACCGGGATGGATATCGAGACAGCGAGAGTACAGCTTGCGGCGCTGCAGGAGCAGTTAAACGCACTGAACGCCCAGCTTGCAGAGCAGGGGAAAGGTATGGCGGATATGGGCGTCACACTGAATACCTATGAGGATCTTCCGGCGGCAATCAATGTACTGACCGAGGCTCTGGCAAAGGTGAACTTAGGAATCGCAACCGTCCAGAATGCGCAGGAACAGGTAAAGAGCGGAAAAGCAACACTTGATGAAGCTTTGACGGCTTTAAATAAAAGCGAGATTCTCGGAACGATCCAGATGAGCAGTGCAGCGGCACAATTGGAATCCGGTTCCGCATCTTTGGCGGATGCGCAGCAGACGCTGGATAACAGCAAACAGCAGGCAAAAGACGCTGCGGATCTGAACCAGGTGCTTTCTCTGGATACGGTGAGCGGGCTTCTCACAGCACAGAATTTCTCTATGCCAGCAGGATATGTTGAAGAAGAGGAAGGCCAGTATCTGATCAAGGTGGGTGACAAAGTAACAGATGTGGATTCTTTATCCGACCTTGTGCTGATCGATCTTGGCATGGACAGCGTAGGACAGATAAAACTGTCTGACATTGCTGATGTGGAACTGGTAGATAATTCTGCTGATGTTTATGCAAAAGTAAATGGAAACCCGGGTATTCTGCTTACGTTCGAGAAGCAGACCGGTTATTCGACCGGCGATGTGGCGGATGCGATCTTAGAGCGGTTTGACAGCATTGAGAAGGAAGAAGGAAATGTCAATATGTCCATTCTGATGAATCAGGGTGTTTATATTGATATGATCGTAGAATCCGTTGTCCAGAATATGGTGTTGGGTGCAATCCTTGCGATCTTGGTGCTGGTTCTTTTCCTGAAAGATGGCAGACCAACACTCATTATTGCCTGTGCAATACCGCTCAGCGTCATATTTGCGGTAGTTCTCATGTATTTTACGGGAATTTCCTTAAATATCATCTCCATGTCCGGACTTGCGTTGGGCATTGGTATGTTGGTAGATAATTCTATTGTTGTTATAGAGAATATTTATCGAATGCGGAATGAAGGCACTTCGATCCGAAAAGCCGCAGTTTATGGAGCCAGTCAGGTGGCGGGAGCTATCACGGCTTCGACGCTTACAACGATCTGTGTATTTGCGCCGATCGTCTTTACGGACGGCATTACCCGTCAGCTCTTTGTGGATATGGGACTTACCATTGCTTATACGTTGACCGCAAGCCTTGTGGTTGCGCTTACTCTGGTTCCTGCCATGGCTTCCGGTATGCTGAAAAAAGCAACGGCTAAGAAACAGCCGTTTTTGGATAAAGTACAGAATGTTTATGGAAAGGCATTATATAAAATGCTGCGCTTTAAACCACTGGTTCTGCTTCTGGTACTCGGACTTTTTGTAGGAAGCATTGCGCTTGCTCTGTCCAGAGGAACTTCATTTATGCCTGAGATGACCAGTATTCAGATGACGGTTACTCTCAGCCCGCCGGAGGGGACTAAGAAGGAACTGGATGAAATGACGGAAATGTCCGATATATTTGTAGGACGGCTGATGGAGATTCCGGATATTGAACTTGTGGGCGCAATGGCAGGAAGCGGCTCTACCATGTCCATGCTCGGCGGAAGTTCCGATAATTCCATTACCATGTATGTTCTTCTGGATGAAAATACAAAGATTTCAAATGAAGAAATGGCGGATAAGATCACGGCAGCAGGCGAAGGCTTAGACTGTGAAGTAAATGTGAACGCATCCATCATGGATATGAGCGCCCTTTCCGGAAGCGGCATTTCCATCAATGTCAAAGGCAGGGATATGGAGAAAATGCAGCAGATCGCTGCAGATGTAGCTGAGATTTTAGAGCAGACGGAAGGGACTACAGATGTGCAGGATGGTCTGGACGACATGACAAATGAACTGGTGATTTCCGTTGACAAAGTAAAGGCGGCGGAATATAACATGACGGTTGCGCAGGTGTTCCAGCTGGTATACTCCAAGATGGCGTCTACGACAGCAGCAACGGTAATCTCTACGGATGTACGGGATTACGACGTTTATCTTCAGTCCAGTGAGCAGACGGAAATGACTATCGCAGAGCTGAAGAAACTGACATTTACTTATACAGACAGAGAGAGCGGTGAGGAAGAAGAAATCCCGCTCAGCAGGATCGCAGAATTCCGGGAAACACAGGAATTAAGCTCCATTACCCGAAGCGCACAGACCAGATACATTACGGTTTCAGCCGGAATCGATGAAAACCATAACGTGGGACTTGTAGGAAACGAAATTCAGAAAGCGTTGGATGATTATCCATGTCCGGAGGGGTACTCCATTGAAATGGCAGGTGAAAATGAAACGATCAATGATGCGATGAAGCAGGTGCTTCTTATGCTGCTTCTTGCAGTCATCCTGATCTACCTTGTCATGGTAGCGCAGTTCCAGTCGCTCCTTTCGCCGTTTATCATCATGTTTACGATACCGCTTGCATTTACCGGCGGCTTCCTCGCCCTGTATCTGACGGGAAATGAAGTGAGCGTTGTCGGATTGATCGGTTTCGTTATGCTGGCAGGAATTATCGTTAATAACGGTATCGTTATGATCGACTATATCATACAGCTTCGGCGTGAAGGCCTGAGCAAGAAGGATGCGATCGTTGAAGCGGCGAAGACCAGACTCCGTCCGGTTCTTATGACAGCGCTTACGACTATCATTTCCATGTCTACCATGGCGATCGGTATGGGAAACGGTACGGAAATGATGCAGCCGATGGCGATCGTTGTAGTCGGCGGTCTGATCTACGGTACGCTGCTTACGCTGATCGTAGTACCTTGTATCTATGACGCATTTAACAGGGAGAAGAGTCTGGTAGAAGAAGAATTATAGAAAAAGAAAAATATTGGGGTGATCATATGGTAAAATATCGGACGCCGGAAAAAGAGGAAATCATCGTAGACTGCCTGATTAAAAAAGGGTTTCGGATCGCTTTTGCGGAATCCTGTACTGCAGGCAAGGCAGTAGGGCGGCTGGTGAATGTAGCGAACGCATCAAAAGTACTGGAGGTCAGTTTTGTCACATATGCGGACGAGGCGAAGATAGCCTATCTGGGCGTGAAGCCGGAAACCATTCGCAGTTATGGCGTTGTCAGCGAAGAGACAGCAAGGGAAATGGCGTGCGGTGCAGCGAAGCAGGCAAAGGCGGAGGTTGGCGTTGGGATTACCGGAATTGCGGGACCTTCCGGCGGCGAACCGGAAAAACCGGTGGGAACGGTATGCTTTGGGATCTGCGTTCAGGATACCGTGCGGACTTGGACGGTGCAGTTTGGAGACATTGGACGGAATACAGTCCGGCGGGAAAGCGTGGAATTCTGTTTTGATAAACTGATCGAGATGCTGGAATAGAAAAGCCGGAATAGAAATGCAAAAGATAAAGCTCGGATTTCTGGCACTTATAGGAAGTGCTTGAAATCTGAGCTTTTATTTTGTAAGATGTCTGTAGGGAAGTAAGAATATTTAGCAGAGGAGAGTATTCAGATGCGGAAAATCAGTCATTGGAAACTGGCAAAGTATCTTACGGAAGAGAGAGGAAAAGCAGGCTTCCGCTTTATGTTCAAACTGGGAAGCATTATGCCGGATATTTTGCTCTATACATATAAGAAGGGACATTCCTATGATACCACGATAGATACGTTTAAGAAACGTTTGAACCGGCTGGAAAATAAGGGGAGATTCGGCGCTTTGACCGGTTACCGTCTGGGGTATGCGATTCATTATCTGGAGGACTATTTTACCCTCCCCCATAATACGAACTTCCTTGGAAACCTGCGGGAACACTGCGCATATGAGAAATGCCAGCAGATTGAATTCCTGCGGCGGCTCCGTCTGATCGGAAAAGAACCGCATGAAAAGACAAGGGATTACCGGCAGGAGGGAAAGCTGGATTTCTGTACGCTGCTCCGGCGGATGCATGATGACTATCTGCATGAAATCCCGTCGGTCGATACGGACTGCCGATATATTTTCACTGCAACACAGATTTTGCGGGACCGGCTTTTTGCTATATTTGAAAAAAATACGATTCGTGCTGCAATTTCTTGCTAATTATTCTTTTTAATGTTATGATAACTTATATTATTATGCTTTCTTAGGAGAAAAGAGATATGCAGGATACGAACTCACAAAGAATGAAGCATTTGGATTTTATCCTGATCGATGTCGCTTGTGTGGAGCTTGCGTTTTTTATTGCATACAATATCCGTTTTGGAAATGCTTTTCAAGATATACAGGCAAGTTACTCCATGCTGAATCTTTTTACTATACTGGTTCATATAGCCGTAGCCTTTTTTACAGAATGTTACACAGGTATCTTAAGAAGAAACCGCGGTCAGGAGCTTCGCAAAGTATTTGTCCACAATTTTATAATGTTTGCAGTGATTCTGCTTGCCCTTTTTTTCGCAAAGATGTCTACCGATTATTCCAGAATCGTATTTTTTCTGTTTTTCTGGATTGATACGGTTGTGATGTTTGTTTTCCGGACTGTCCGGAAGCAGATGATCCTGTCACGAAATGCAGAGCGAAAGAGCGCCACACAGCTTCTTTTGGTCTCAACGAAGCGGTATGCCAAAGAGGCAGTCCATAACCTGAAGTCCGAACACTTTACAGGATTCCGGATTCTGGGCGTTGCCATTATTGACGCTGATATGCAGGGGCAGGAAATTGAAGGGATTCCGGTGGTTGCCGGAATGAAAAACCTGTATGAATATGCAAAAGACCAGATTGTCGATGAAGTGTATCTGAAATGTGATTCGAACGAAGCGCTTATTATAACGAACAAATTCCTTACCATGGGAATCAAGGTACATATCAGTATCGAGCGGTTTCTGTCGGAACTTCCGAATCCGGTTATCGAGCAGATTAACGATAATACGGTTGTTACCACCAGCCTGAATATGGTTACGTTTAAACAGAAGATCATTAAACGGCTGATGGACATTGTTGGTTCGATCATAGGACTTGTTATTACCGGTATTCTGTTCCTGATTTTTGCACCGATTATCTATATCCAGTCGCCGGGTCCGGTCTTTTTTAAACAGAATCGGGTGGGTAAAAACGGCAGAGTCTTTAAAATCTATAAGTTCCGTTCCATGTATATGGATGCCGAGGAACGTAAAAAAGAGCTGATGGCGCAGAACAAAATGCAGGGGCATATGTTCAAGATGGACAACGATCCACGTATTATCCCAATCGGTCATTTTATACGGAAGACCAGTATTGATGAGTTCCCGCAGTTCTGGAATGTACTGAAAGGAGATATGAGTCTTGTAGGAACAAGACCTCCGACAGTAGATGAATACAAGGAATATGATCTGCATCATTTGAGCAGACTGGCTATCAAACCGGGCATTACCGGTCTGTGGCAGGTCTCCGGAAGAAGCGATATTACGGATTTTGAAGAGGTTGTAGAGTTGGATAATGAATATATCCGGAACTTCAGTCTGTCCTTGGATGTGAAGATACTTCTAAAGACTATCGGGGTTGTCTTTAAGATGAAAGGCTCTAAATAAAAGTTTTATAAAATGGAATATTTATTGATGGAAAAATGACTTTGATGAAAAACGGGTTTTCGTTGAAAGTCATTTTTCTTTTAAGTCAGTAAGAGGGGCTAGAGAGTCAGCAAGAGGTTGGACAAGTCGCAAGTCGGCAAGAAGCAACAAACTGTAGATGTGTTAACAAAAAGTTCATTTGTTTTATTTGCGCGAATATGATATTCTGATTAAAAGCTGATCAGAAACTAGATATATCGATATATCTCCATGAATTTAATAATGGAGGAAAAGGTATGACAAAAATAAAACAAACGAAAGAAATGCAACGTTCTCTGGAGGCCCTTCCCACCGGCGTCATCCGTTACCCTATGACGAATGACTACATGTTTCGGGCGGTCCTACAGGAAAACACGTATGCTCTGAAAGGGCTTCTCTGTGCTATTCTTGGGCTTCCCGAAGGGGAAATACAGTCCGTTCAGATCATGAATCCGATAGAACTTGGAAAAGCCATCGATGAAAA
>CANRMC010000043.1 GCA_947631605.1 uncultured Lachnospiraceae bacterium | reverse complement strand
GATTAGCATTCATTATAGTACACTGCCTTTTTTATTTTTAAAAATTGGTGTCACATCATTGACTAATATACAAACTTTTTAATATCTTACATATTTCGGATTATTTTGCCCGCCATATAATCCTGCCCTTCGTCAGATCATACGGAGACAGAACAACCGTTACCTTATCTCCCGGAAGAATCTTGATATAGTTCATTCTGAGCTTGCCGCTGATATGGGCAAGAATCTGATGACCGTTTTCCAATTCCACCTGAAACATTGCATTCGGGAGTTTTTCAACAACAACTCCTTCACATTCAATCTCATCTGCCTTTGACATATAACTTCCTCCTAACGAACTGATTTATGCCTATAATTCAATTCCTTCTGCTCTTGATAAGATTTCCGGCTCGCCGTCCGTAATGAGAATCGTATTCTCATAATGGGCGGAAAGGGAACCGTCTCTCGTCACAACCGTCCATTCATCATCCAGCCACTCAACTTCAAATCCACCGATATTGATCATCGGCTCGACTGCGATCGTCATGCCCGGTCTGAGTTTAACACCTTTTCTTCCGGTCGGGAAATTCGGCACCTCCGGATCCTCGTGAAGATGAGCGCCAACACCATGCCCCACCAGATCCCGTACCGAGGAATAGCCTCTTGTTTTTATATAATCATATACCGCTATGGATATATCACTGATATGTGCGCCTGCCCTTGCTGCCTTAAAGCCCTCAAAGAAACTTTGCTTCGTAACTTCGATCAGTTTTTCTGCCTCAGGCGATATGCTGCCGACGCCGTAAGTCCTTGCGGAGTCCGAATGATATCCCTTATAAATAACTCCGCAGTCCAGACTGACGATGTCTCCGTCCTGCAAGATCCTCTTGAAAGACGGAATGCCGTGAACCACTTCGTCATTTACCGAGATACATACGGAAGCCGGATATCCGTTATAATTCAGAAACGATGGAATACAGCCTTGTGAACGGATGAATTCCTCTCCGATCTTATCCAGCTCGCCGGTGGATATTCCCGGTCTGACAGCCTTTTTTAACTCCTCGTGGGTAAGGGCGAGAATTCTTCCCGCTTCCCGCATCAACTCAATTTCACGCTCTGACTTAATTTCAACAGCCATTGATTACTCCCCTAATATTGCTACGATCGCGTTAAATACATCCTTCATATCCTGTGTGCCGTCTACTTCTGCGATAATGCCTTTCTTTGTATAATAATCAATGAGCGGCTGTGTCTGCTCATGGTATACATTTAAACGATTGAGCACCGTCTCCGGCTTATCATCATCCCGCAGGATCAGATCTGCACCGCAGACATCACACTTTCCTTCCACCTTGGTCGGATTGTACTTTATATGATACGTAGCGCCGCATCCGACACAGGCTCTTCTGCCTGACATTCTGTTTACAATGTTTTCATCCGGAACTTCTACGTTGATCGCATAGTCCACATTTTCTCCAATTGCGCTGAGCGCTGCATCCAGTGCTTCCGCTTGTGGAATCGTTCGCGGAAAACCATCCAATACATAACCGTTCTTGCAGTCATCAGCCTTAAAACGGTCGATCACGAGGTCTACGACCAGTTCATCCGGTACCAGAAGGCCTTTATCCATATATTCTTTTGCCTTTGCGCCCAGTTCCGTTCCGTTTTTAATATTTGCACGGAAGATATCCCCGGTTGAAATATGAGGGATTCCGTATTTTTCTGCTATCATTTTCGCCTGTGTGCCCTTTCCGGCTCCCGGCGCACCCAACATAATAATCTTCATATCTAAATACCTCCAGCTTTCAAAAATATTCATTTTCTACAATCACGAATAGGGAACGCAGATTTTTGCCTCTGCACTCCCAATCGTGTATCAGACTTCTAATTATTCAAGAATCCTGAGTAATTTCTTACGATCATCTTGGATTCTATCTGCTTCATTGTCTCGATGATTACACCTACGATGATGATCAGGGAAGTACCGCCAAAGGATACGTCCGCGCCAAATCTTCCGTTAAAGAAGATCGGGATCAGCGCAATGATGATCAGACCGACAACGCCGATAAATACAATGTAATTGAGTATCTTGTTTAAATAATCCTGCGTAGGCTTGCCCGGACGGATACCCGGTATAAAGCCGCCGCCTTTTTTCAGATTATTTGCGACTTCCATCGGATTAAATGTAATGGAAGTATAGAAATAAGCGAAAAATACAACCAGCAGGATATAAACAGCCAATCCGATATAAGCCCATGGATATCCCGGCCTAAACCAGTTATTGGAGCTCAGTCCCTGCAGGATCTTCGCCCCCACGCTGCTCTTTACGTGAACATTAAAAAGATTAATAACGATCGACGGTACGGACATCAGAGTAGATGCAAAAATAATCGGGATAACGCCCGCGGTATTTACTTTCAACGGAATATGTGTGGTTCTTCCGCCTACCATTCTTCTTCCCTGCATTTTCTGCGCATAAGATACCGGTATCTTACGCTCGGCATCCTGAAGAAGAACAACCAGAACGGTAGTCAGGATGACTACGCCTGCAATAATTGCGATCGCAATTACCATATCAACAATACTCTTATCCTGAACAAACATCTTATACAGGTTCGAGAAGTCGCTCGGCATTCTTGATACGATATTGATGAGCAGGATAATGGAAATACCGTTTCCTACGCCCTTATCCGTGATACGCTCGCCAAGCCACATAACCACTGCGCTTCCCGCGGTCAGGGTGATCACGATCACCAGAACGCTGTACACATTATAGCTGTTCAGCAGCCCCTGCCGTCCAAAGGTAATAGAAAGACCGATACTCTCGATAACTGCAAGTGCAATGGAAACGAATCTGGTAATTGCCGTCATCTTCTTTCTTCCGTCCTCGCCGTCCCGCTGCATTTCTTCCAATGCCGGAATTGCGATAGTCAGAAGCTGAATGATGATCGATGATGTGATATATGGCGTTACACTAAGTGCGAAAATCGACATCTGTGAAAACGAGCCGCCCGTAAATGAGTTGAGGAAGCTGAACGAATCACCCAGATTGTTCTGGAAAAATTCTGCGATCTTAGCCGAATTTACGCCCGGTACAGGTATTGCAGAACCCAGTCGTATTACAATTAAGACAAAGAACGTAAACAGAAGCCCGTTACGGATCTCTTTGATCTTAAGAGCATTACTGATGGTTTTGAACATACTAAATCACCTCAACTTTTCCGCCAAGTGCTTCAATCTTCTCGGCAGCCGACTTGCTTACTGCATTTACCTTAACGGTAAGCTTCTTCGTCAACTCTCCATTTCCTAAAATCTTCACGCCGTCTTTCGGATTCTTGATAACCCCTGCCTCGATCAGAGTTGCAACCGTAATTTCGGAACCAGCGTCAAATCTCTCCAGTTCTGATACGTTGATCGCAACGATATCTTTATGATTTCTACAGGTAAATCCTCTCTTCGGAATACGTCTATACAGTGGCATCTGACCACCTTCAAAACCCGGTCTGGTAGCGCCGGAACGTGCTTTCTGACCTTTGTGTCCTTTACCTGCGGTCTTGCCATTTCCTGAACCATGTCCACGCCCTCTTCTGAAGTCATCTCTTGTTACAGAGCCTTCAGCCGGCTTTAAACTTGATAAATCCATGACTATACCTCCTTTTCTCAAAAATTAAGCTTCTTCTACTTTTAATAAATAACCAACCTGTGCGATCATTCCCTTTGTTGCTGCATTGTTCGGAAGCTCTACCGTCTTATGCATTTTGGTAAGTCCAAGTGCTTCTACGGTTCTTCTGTGCTTCGGGATTGCTCCGATCGGTGACTTTACTAATGTTATTTTTAACTTATCTGCCATTGTTCTTCCCCTCCTAGTTCAGAATCTCGTCTAAAGATTTACTACGGAGTCTGGCAATTTCTTCCGGAGCCTTAATCTGGGTAAGTCCGGCAATGGTAGCAAGAACAACGTTCTGCTTATTATTTGAGCCTAAAGACTTCGTACGGATATTCCGGTAACCTGCAAGTTCAAGTACGGAACGCGCAGGACCTCCGGCGATGATACCGGTACCTTCCGGAGCAGACTTCAAAAGCACTCTTGCGCTTCCGTATTCTCCGGTATAGTCATATGGAATACTTCCGTTCTCATTGACCGGTACTGATACTAACTTCTTAATTGCGTCTTCCTTTCCCTTCCGGATTGCTTCCGGAATCTCAGTTGCCTTCCCTAAGCCGGCGCCGATATGACCGTTCTTATCTCCAACAACTACCAGTGCAGCAAATCTGAAGTTACGACCACCTTTAACAACCTTAGTAACACGCTTAATTGCTACTACATTTTCTTCTAATTCCAATTTACTCGCATCAATAATTGTATGCTTCATGTGTCGTTTCCCTCCTTATTAGAATTCGAGACCAGCTTCTCTTGCTGCATCTGC
Source organism: uncultured Lachnospiraceae bacterium (assembly GCA_947631605.1). GTDB lineage: Bacteria > Bacillota > Clostridia > Lachnospirales > Lachnospiraceae > CANRMC01. The sequence continues at coordinate 13,387 of CANRMC010000043.1, read as the reverse complement.
TAAAGCTTTGATCTTTCCCTGATATATGAAACCGCCTCTGTCGAAAACGACTTCCTTTATGCCTGCTGCCTGTGCTCTCTCAGCGATTACCTTTCCAAGGTAAGCGGCTGCTGCAACATCGTTTGTTTTCTCCAGCTCGGCCTTTACTTCCTTCTGAACGGTTGAAGCAGACACTAAGGTTTTTCCAACTGTATCATCAATAATCTGAGCGTACATATGATTATTACTTCTGAAAACAGCAAGTCTTGGTCTTTCAGCAGTGCCGCTAAAACGGTTACGAATCTTTAAATGTTTTTTTGCACGAATTGCGCTTCTTGATTCCTTGTTAATCATCTTATTCACTCCTTTAATTATTTCTTACCAGTCTTACCAACCTTACGTCTGATAACCTCATAATCGTACTTGATTCCCTTGCCCTTATACGGCTCCGGAGCTCTCTTTTCTCTTATTTCGGCTGCGTACTGTCCGACCTTTTCCTTATCGATACCGCTGACTATGATCTTATTTCCATCAACTGTTGAAGAAAGTCCTTCCGGATCCTCCATTTCAACCGGATGGGAATAACCCAGAGACAGAACCAGCTTCTTGCCCTGCTTCTGAGCTCTGTAACCAACACCGTTTACTTCGAGAGTCTTTGTATACCCTTCGGTTACGCCAACTACCATGTTGTGAATAAGAGTTCTTGTCAGACCATGCAATGACTTCATCTTCTTCAAGTCATTCGGTCGCTTTACTAAAATCTCGGAACCTTCCAGAGTAATTTCCATCTCTGCCGGAAGCACTCGTTCCAGTGTTCCCTTCGGTCCTTTTACAGTCACCTTGTTATTTTCTGCTATATCAACAGTTACTCCTGCCGGTACAGCGATAGGCATTCTTCCGATACGTGACATTGCCGTTACCTCCTAAAATCATTCACCTATAATTACCAAATAAATGCAAGAACCTCTCCGCCGACATTCAGCTTTCTTGCTTCCTTATCTGTCAATACACCTTTATTTGTTGAAATAATTGCAGTACCAAGTCCGCCGAGTACCTTTGGAAGATTATCCGTATCAGCATATACTCTAAGTCCCGGCTTGGAAATTCTCTTCAGGTTTGTAAGTACCTTTTCATTCTTATCTGCACCGTACTTCAATGTGATTCTGATGGTCTTAAATGAACCTTCTTCGATTACGTCAACTTTCTTAACATATCCTTCTTTGAGAAGAATATCTGCAATCGCCAGCTTCATCTTAGAAGCCGGTATATCTACTGTATCATGCTTTGCAGTATTTGCATTACGGATTCTTGTAAGCATATCTGCAATTGGATCGCTCATTGACATATGTTTTGCCTCCTATCAATTAATCTTACCAGCTTGATTTCTTCACGCCCGGTATCTGTCCCTTATATGCTAACTCACGGAAGCAGATTCTGCAGATTCCGTACTTTCTCAAATTAGCGTGTGGTCTACCACAAATATTGCAGCGGGTATACTCTCTGGTTGAGTACTTCTGCTTGCGCTGCTGCTTTACCTTCATTGCAGTCTTAGCCATGTCAACTCCTCCTTATCTCTTAAATGGCATACCGAAAAGTCTAAGTAATTCACGAGCTTCTTCGTCTGTCTTTGCGGTTGTAACGAAAATAACATCCATACCTCTTACTTTGTCGACTTTATCATACTCAATCTCAGGGAAAATGATCTGCTCTTTGATTCCGAGTGCATAATTGCCTCTGCCATCAAAAGCATCCGGATTGACGCCTCGGAAGTCACGTACACGCGGAAGTGCAAGATTCACAAGTCTGTCTGTGAACTCATACATCTTATCGCCGCGAAGCGTAACCTTACATCCGATCGGCATACCTTCTCTAAGTTTGAAGTTTGCAACTGACTTCTTTGCTCTTGTAACAACTGCCTTCTGTCCGGAAATGATCTCCAGATCCTTGACAGCCGCCTCTAAAACCTTTGCATTATCTCTGGCTTCACCAACGCCCATGTTGATAACAACTTTCTCAAGCTTTGGTATCTGCATTACATTTTTATATCCGAATTTCTTTACCATAGCATCTTTGATTTCGGTGCTGTATAATTCCTTTAATCTGCTCAAAAGATTAAACCTCCTTCCTGCGATCAGTCGATAACTTCCGTTTTACCGTTTACTTTAGCTACTCTGACCTTGTCTTTCTTCTCACCCTGGAAGCCGACTCTTACCGGTGAGCCTTTATACAGATACATGACATTTGAAATATCGATCGGAGCTTCCTTCTCGATGATACCGCCAGCCTGGTTTGCCATGCTTGGCTTGCTATGCTTAAATACTTTGTTAACACCTTCAACTAATACTTTATGGTTCTTAGCATCCACTGATAACACTTTGCCTTCTTTTCCTTTATCTTTTCCGGCGATGACTTTGACCATGTCATCCTTTTTAATCTTCATCGTTGCCACAGTGTCCACCTCCTACAGTACTTCCGGTGCTAATGAAACAATCTTCATAAATTTCTTGTCTCTTAACTCTCTTGCGACCGGTCCAAAGATACGGGTACCTCTTGGGTTTCCGTCCTCACGAATGATAACTGCTGCGTTCTCATCGAACTTGATATAGGAACCGTCTTTACGGCGTGCGCCCTTCTTTGTACGGACTACAACAGCCTTTACAACGTCGCCCTTCTTTACAACACCGCCTGGCGTTGCGTCTTTTACCGAAGCAACGATAACATCTCCGATATTTGCATACCGTCTGGTAGAACCGCCTAAAACTCTGATGCAAAGAATCTCTTTTGCGCCTGTGTTATCGGCCACTCTAAGTCTTGTTTCCTGCTGTACCATTGTTTTAGCCTCCTTACTTCGCCTTCTCGATTATCTCGACAAGTCTCCACCTCTTATCCTTGGAAAGCGGTCTTGTCTCCATAACTCTTACTCTATCACCAATCCTGCATTCGTTGTTCTCATCATGTGCCTTAAGCTTATATGTTCTCTTCACAATCTTGCCATAAAGAGGATGCTTAACATTATCGACGATTGAAACAACAACTGTCTTATCCATCTTGTCACTTGTAACGATACCTACACGTGTTTTTCTCAGATTTCTTTCCACTGTCTATTCCTCCTTCTCGATAATTAGGCATTTGCCTTCTCAGCCATGATTGTCTGAATTCTAGCGATATTTTTTCTTACTTCTTTGATTCTGCTTGTATTCTCAAGCTGATTTGTGGCGTTCTGGAATTTCAGATTGAACAATTCCTTCTTAGCAGCTACTAAATCGCTGGCTAACTCTTCAACAGACTTTGCTTTTAACTCGTCTTTATATTCTTTAGTTTTCACTGCTATTACCTCCTTCTAAATCGGCTTTTGATACGATTTTACACTTCAGCGGGAGCTTATGCACAGCAAGACGAAGCGCTTCTTTTGCTACTTCTTCCGGTACTCCGGCGATCTCGAACAGAACTCTGCCCGGTTTTACAACTGCTACCCAGTATTCCAGAGAACCTTTACCGGAACCCATACGGGTTTCAGCCGGCTTTGCTGTTACAGGCTTATCCGGGAAGATCTTGATCCATACTTTACCGGTACGCTTAATATAACGAGTCATTGCGATACGGGCTGCCTCAATCTGGTTTGACTTGATCCAAGCCGGCTCCAGAGCCACGATACCATACTCGCCGTTTGTGATCTTATTTCCTCTTAAAGCCTTTCCGGCCATTGAACCTCTAAACTGCTTACGACGTTTTACTCTCTTAGGCATTAACATAATTACTGATCGCTCCCTTCCTTATTTCCCTTCGTAGGAAGTACTTCGCCATGGTAGATCCATGTCTTGACGCCGACTTTACCATAGGTTGTATCTGCTTCTGCAAAACCGTAATCAATATCAGCGCGGATAGTCTGAAGCGGAATTGTTCCTTCGCTGTAGAACTCTGTTCTTGCCATATCGGCGCCGCCGAGACGTCCGGAACATGATGCCTTGATTCCGAGAGCGCCTGCTTTCATGGTTCTGCTCATGCAGGACTTCATTGCACGACGGAAGGAGATACGGTTCTCCAACTGTGCTGCGATATTTTCAGCAACCAGCTGAGCATCCAGATCCGGCTTTTTGATTTCCTTGATATCAATGATCAGCTTCTTGTCTGTAATCTTCTGAACCTTTGCCTTTACCTTTTCGATTCCGGCGCCGCCTTTACCGATTACAACACCCGGCTTTGCTGTATATACAACAACCTTAACTCTGTCTCTTGTTCTTTCAATATCAATCTTTGATACATTTGAAGCATAAAGTTCCTTCTTCAGGAATTCTCTGATTTTATAATCCTCAGCAAGATTGGCAGCGAACTCACCGTTCTTGGTATCAGCGTACCACTTAGAATCCCAATCTTTGATTATTCCGACTCTTAAACCATGTGGATTAACTTTCTGTCCCATGCTCTGCCTCCTATCTCTCATCAAGCACAATCGTAATGTGGCTTGTTCTCTTTTCGATTCTATACGCTCTTCCCTGTGCCCTTGGCTGGATTCTCTTCATTGTCGGTCCCTTATTTGCATAGCACTCGGCAATGTAAAGGTCCTCCGCCTTGAGTCCGTTATTGTTCTCCGCATTTGCGATTGCAGATTTCAACAATTTATAAATCACGCTGGAAGCGTATCTGTTATTATAAGCAAGGATACCAAGCGCTGTCGTAACATCCTTACCTCTGATCGCATCCAATACAAAGCATGCCTTTGTGACTGATACTCTTGCATAAGAAACTTTAGCGGATGGTCTTGTATCCTTGTTCTCTTCATTTCTCAGTCTCTTAACCTGGGATCTATGTCCTTTTGCCATGAGTCTGGTCCTCCTTTACTTATCGTTTACCTTTCTTCTCATCTTTTCCATGTCCTCTGTATGTTCTTGTTGCAACGAATTCACCAAGCTTATGGCCTACCATATCCTCCGTTACATATACCGGTACATGCTTTCTACCATCATAAACTGCTATTGTATGACCTACAAATGAAGGAAAGATTGTTGAGCGGCGTGACCATGTCTTAATGACCTGATGGTCATTTGTCTTATTCATTGCGTCAATCTTCTTTAATAAACTTTCATCTGCGAAAGGTCCTTTCTTTAATGAACGAGCCATATGCTACCTCCTTACTTAACGTTCTTTCCGTCTCTTGTTCTAATGATCATCTTGTTGGACTGCTTGTTCTTCTTACGCGTCTTCAGTCCCAGTGCCGGTTTACCCCATGGAGTAGACGGGCCCGGACGACCGATACTGGTACGTCCTTCACCACCGCCATGCGGATGGTCATTCGGGTTCATAACGGAACCGCGGACAGTCGGGCGGATACCCATGTGACGCTTACGTCCAGCTTTACCAATGTTTACAAGTCCATGCTCAATGTTTCCAACCTGACCGATGGTTGCACGGCAGGTGATCGGAACCATACGCATTTCGCCGGAAGGAAGTCTCAAGGTTGCATATTTTCCTTCTTTTGCCATAAGCTGAGCGGAATTTCCTGCAGAACGAACCAACTGGCCGCCCTTTCCCGGATACAGCTCAATGTTATGGATTTCAGTACCTACCGGAATAGCGGTAAGCGGAAGGCAGTTACCTACCTTTACTTCTGCCTCCGGTCCGTTCATAACCGTATCGCCTACGGTAAGTCCAACCGGTGCCAGAATGTATGCCTTATATCCGTCTGCGTAATTCAGCAGCGCGATATTTGCTGTTCTGTTCGGATCATATTCGATGGAAGCTACCTTTGCCGGAATATTATCCTTATTTCTCTTAAAATCAATGATTCTATATTTCTGTCTGTTGCCACCGCCATGGTGTCTGACAGTAATCTTACCCTGATTGTTACGTCCTGCTGTCTTCTTCTTGGAAACGACAAGTGATTTTTCCGGCTTATCTGTTGTGATAACATCAAAGTCAAGACCTGTCATGTTCCGTCTGGAAGGTGTATATGGGTTATAAGCCTTAATTCCCATTGTTGTTCTCCTTTCGAACTCTCATTTATTATCATGCTTGATTTGCATATAGTCCTGCAATTCCTACAGACCTTCGAATAATTCGATATCTGCGCTTTCAGCGGTAAGCTGAACGATTGCTTTCTTTGTCTTTGCAGTTCTGCCGAAGGTGGTTCCACGGCGCTTTACCTTGCCGTCATAGTTCATGGTATTTACCTTTTCTACCTTTGCGCCTTCAAACATTTTTTCAACTGCTTCCTTAATCTGTGACTTCGTTGCGTCCGGGTGTACGAGGAATGTATATTTCTTCTCTGCCATAGCATTCATACTTTTCTCTGTAAGTACCGGCTTCAGGATCACATCATAATATTTCAGATCTGCCATTATGCGTACACCTCCTCGATTGCTTTTACTGCATCCTTAACGATAACGACTTTGTCATATTTCAAAAGATCGTAAACGCTGATCGTATTGCTTACGGTTGTCTTTACGTCCGGTATATTTCTTGCGGACAGATAAACCTTTTCATCTTTATCCTTTGTAATAACCAGAGCCTTCGGAGCCTCCAGGTTCTTAAGGATTTCAACAAACTTGGAAGTCTTTACATCTTCCAGTTCCAATGCGTCCAGTACAACGAATTTCTCTTCCTGTACCTTTGCGGTCAGCGCAGACTTCATTGCGATCTGCTTTTCTCTCTTATTCATCTTCATGGAATAATCTCTTGGCTTCGGAGCGAATACAACGCCGCCGCCAGTCCACTGCGGTGCTCTGGTTGAACCCTGTCTTGCATGACCGGTTTCCTTCTGTCTCCAAGGCTTTCTTCCGCCTCCGGAAACCTCTGAACGTGTCTTTGCGCTCTGTGTTCCCTGACGGCTGTTTGCAAGCTGGGTTACAACTGCCTTATGAACTAAATTTTCATTTATTTCAACACCGAATACATTGTCGTTCAGATCCATCTTATCGACTTCTTTTCCTTCGATGTTATATACAGCTACTGTTGCCATCTAAATGTTCCTCCTTCCTTCAAAGTGGTTTATTTTCCAACTTTTACTGTCTCAGTCACTATCACCAGTGATTTCTTTGGTCCCGGTACGGCACCTTTTACTAAAATCACATCATTTTCTGCATCTATTTTAACTATCTCCAGATTCTGTACGGTAACCTGCTCGCAGCCTGCGTGTCCCGGCATCTTCTTGCCTTTGAACACACGGCCCGGTGTGGTTGCAGAACCATTGGAACCTGCATGGCGATGGTACTTGGAACCATGGGCGGAAGGACCTGATTTTAAACCATGCCGCTTGATACCGCCTGCATATCCTTTACCTTTTGATCTTGCTGTTACATCAACCTTATCGCCTTCGGCAAAGATATCTGCTTTGATCACGCTCTCGCCTGCAACATAATCAGCTACATTCTCGACACGGAACTCTCTTAAAAACTGCTTTGGAGTTGTGTCCGCCTTCTTGCAGTGACCAACCTCAGCCTTGCCTGCACCATGCGGGTTTCTGATAACTTTCTTTCCTGATCCGTCTTTGGTGGTTATACGTTCTTTCTTCTCGCCGAAGCCAACCTGAATTGCTTCATAACCATCATTTTCCATTGTCTTTACCTGTGTAACAACACAAGGACCGGCTTTCAAAACCGTAACCGGCGTCAATACGCCGTCTTCGTTGAAGATCTGCGTCATTCCGACTTTCGTTGCTAAAATAGCCTTCTTCATTTCTTTTTTCCTCCTAATTTCATTCACAGCGGATTGCCGGCACTTGACGTACCGTTCTGGCAATCATACTAAATTCGCTTCTATAATAGGAAGCGACATTAGGTCCGCCTTTCTTACTTCATTTTTACATCGATATAAACACCGGCTGACATGTCCATCTTCTGAAGAACATCAATTGTCTTTGGCGTCGGCGCAATGATATCAATGAGTCTCTTGTGCGTTCTCTGCTCGAACTGCTCTCTGCTGTACTTATATTTGTGTACAGCTCTTAAGATTGTAACTTTCTCAATCTTGGTCGGCATCGGTACAGGTCCGCTCACCTTTGCTCCGGTACTCTTAGCAGCATCAACGATCTGCTGAGCAGCCTGATCGATCAGTTTATGATCGTATGCCTTTAATGTGATTCTCATGATTTGGCTTGCCATAAAAAAAGCCCCTCCTTTTCGCACTTGATTAGTACGACAAGTAGTGACTGTACAACTTTCCCGTGTGTGTCCCAGTATAACCTCAAACCAACACGTCATCTCTGCTTTTCTGCAGATGGTATACGAGTACAGTGACTTGCCGTCAGTTTCTTGAATTGACATTCGCTCCACGAAATATCCTGCAAAATATAGCTTGCAGCAACCTCCGCTTCCCAGCTATCATGCCACAGCAAGTGCTATTATATACCATCTGCTTTTTGAATGCAAGTTTTTTTTCTATACATTTTCAACAAAGTTTAGCGGTCTTTTCTGTATTTCTTTATTGATTATTGTTCAATATCCTGAAATTCGCAACGCCTTCTACTGCGCGTTCCGTATCCAGAGCCTCTTCGCCTGCCGCCTGTTTCCTGCCCTGTTCCTCAATGATCGCCCGTTCCTCCGGCGTCATCATCGCAAAATTCTCCATTTCTTCGCTTCTTGCCCCAAGAGAAAATCCCAGTCCGAAAGGAAGGCTGTCTTTTATATCCGGATTTTCTTCCGGATTCTCATTCTCCCTCTCATCAGGATTCTGATCCATCTGCATACATTTGTCCCCTTTCATTATTATAGAAGAAACTCCATTTGTTTCCTCTCATGAATAGGATTGACAAAGTTATTGATTCTTATTCAAAAGACGGAGTAAAGTAGGATTAACATGGAAGAATCTGCACATCGTAAGCGCTTCCTCCATGGATTTTTCCCTGCGTTTTTCCGAATAATCCGTTTTTACCGCGCGGATCAGAAGATTTTTCGGAGAATGGGAAAGGTCGATAAATTCCAGAAGCTGGGTTTTATAACCACACGCCTCCAGAAGTTCCGCCCGAAGCGAATCCGTAACCAGTTCGGATGTACGCTGTTTTATGATCCCGTATTTCATAAGGGGCATAAGCGTGTCGCTGGATATTTCCCGATTCACTTCATGCTGGCAGCATGGAACGGAAAGGATATACTTTGCCTTCCATTGAATCGCATGATAAAGGGCATGATCCGTAGCGGTATCACAGGCATGGAGCGTCATCACCATATCGACCGGTCCGTCGGTCTCGTAGTCATTGATATCGCCATGGACGAATTTCAAGTTCCGGTACTGATATTTGGCGGCGGTTTCATTGCATTTCCGGATCACGTCTTCCTTCAGATCGAGTCCGGTGATCGAGACATCCATTTTTCTTACTTCCGTAAGATAATAGTAAACGATAAATGTCAGATAGGATTTCCCGCAGCCAAAATCAATGATATGCAGCTTCTTTTCATCCTGTATCACATCATCCACCATCTCCAGAAAACGGTTTATCTGCTTATATTTATCATACATGGCGTTTACGACCCTGCCGTCTTTGGTAAAGATCCCCATATCCTGAAGCGGCGGCACTACAGTTCCCTCCGGAAGCAGATAACGCTTCTTCCGATTGTTCGGCGCAGCTTCAATCTTATTTACCTTCGACGCGGTTCTATGGATCAGAAGCTTTCCTTTTGACGTAACTTTCACTGCGGTCTCAAGGCCTGCGGAAAAAGCATGAAGCTGACGAAATTCCTTTCCAAGTATCTTCTGTATGTTTTCCGCCAGCGCCTCATACGGAAAATTTTCATGAAACGCCTGTTTTTCCGTCAGCCGCTCTGTCTGCCATACCTTTTTCCCGCCGATGATCTTCGGGGTGATCACGGCCTTCCGATACTCGCCCAAAGGCTGGCTGAATACAAGCCTGTATGGATTTTCCTGTACGATTTCTTCTATTATAATAGCGCTTTCTTTATCCTATACCGGATTCATGGTTTTCCTCTTACTTTCCAAAAATATATCTGAACTGTTATTTGATCCTGACGAAATACGTAAAATTATAGGATATTCAGACCGTCCAGAAGGATCTTGACACCGATCAGAACCAGGACGGCACCGCCTGTTATCTCCGCCTTCTTTTCATACTTAGCGCCGAACACGCTGCCGATTTTTATTCCTGCCGCCGATAAGAAAAATGTTACCAGTCCGATGAATAAAACTGCCGGCAGAATTGCGACTTTAAGAAATGCAAATGTAACTCCCACCGCCAGCGCGTCAATGCTTGTGGCAACCGCCAAAAGAAGCATGGTAAGAACCGCCATGGAATCATCCAGCTTTTCCTCTTCCTGAAAGGCTTCCCGTATCATATTAACTCCCAATACCGCCAATACAAGAAATGCGATCCAGTGGTCGTACTCGGTAATCGCATTTGCAAAGAAGCTGCCAAGGAAATATCCGATGAGCGGCATAAGCGCCTGAAATCCCCCGAACCAGAGACCGGCGATACACATATGTTTTCCACTGATCTTTCCCAGAGACAGACCTTTACAGATAGAAACCGCAAAAGCGTCCATCGAAAGTCCCACTGCGATCAAAAAAAGGTCAAGAATTCCCATCTTTCATCCTACCCCGCATTTCCCTGCTGCTTCCTCTTTTCAAAGTTCTTTCTTTCCTTTATATACAGCCTGTCTCCGATTGTCAAGTCCTCCGGTAAAATACTGTCAAGCCTTCCGGCAAAATACCGGCTTGTAGATTTTACGAATATATAGTAAATTAAAAGAAAATCAAGGCAAAGGGGTAAAACAACATGTGGATTGCAGATCGTTGGGAAGATTATACGGTACTTGACTGTTCCGATGGAGAAAAGCTGGAAAAATGGGGAAAGTATATCCTGCTCCGTCCGGATCCGCAGGTCATTTGGACTACGCCGAAAAAACATCCTGCATGGAACAGACTGAACGGACATTATCATAGAAGCAATAAAGGCGGCGGCGAGTGGGAATTCCACGATCTGCCGCAACAATGGAGTATTCAGTATCCGCTTCCTGCTGACGTTTCCTCCCAGTCCCTTACCTTTCATCTAAAACCGTTTTCTTTTAAGCACACCGGACTTTTTCCAGAGCAGGCGGTAAACTGGGACTGGTTTTCTGAATTGATAGCAAAAAGCGGACGGGAGATCAAGGTACTGAATCTCTTTGCCTATACAGGCGGCGCTACCCTTGCAGCCGCTTCCGCCGGAGCAAAAGTTACCCATGTAGACGCTTCCAAGGGAATGGTTACATGGGCAAAAGAAAACGCAGCCGCTTCCGGTCTCGCGGATGCACCTATCCGCTGGATCGTTGACGACTGCGTAAAATTCGCAGAACGTGAAATCCGTCGTGGAAATCATTACGACGCCATTATCATGGATCCTCCTTCTTACGGCAGAGGACCAAAGGGCGAACTTTGGAAAATGGAAGAAAATATCTATCCCTTTATAGAATTATGCTCCCAGCTCCTAAGCAGCAAACCCCTTTTCTTTCTTGTAAACGCTTATACCACAGGCCTTGCACCCGCCGTCCTTACCTACATGCTGTCAATGACGGTAGAGAAGAAATACGGCGGCACCGTCATGTCGCAGGAAATCGGTCTGCCGGTTACCGAAAGCGGTCTTATACTCCCTTGCGGCGCTTCCGGAAGATGGACGGCATAAAATTACCAGTTCCGTTCTTCAATCGGAAGATATTCTTTGTGGTAACCCACATATTTGTATGCCGGACGGATGATCTTTCCATGATTCACCAATTCTTCGATCCGATGCGCTGCCCAGCCGGAAATCCTTGCGATCGCAAACATCGGTGTAAAAAGTTCCGTCGGTATACGGAGCATGGTATAAACAAAACCACTGTAGAAATCCACATTTGCGCTGACCGGCTTCAGCGTATTCCTGCGGGCGGTGATAAGCTCGGAGGATATCCTTTCTACACGATCATATAATTCAAATTCCCGTTCTTTCTCTTTTCCTTTTTCCTTTGCCAGTTGTTTCGCGCACTCTTTCAGAATCACGGCTCTCGGATCGGAAATCGTATATACGGCATGCCCCATGCCATAGATGAGGCCTGTACGGTCAAATCCGTTTTTATCCAAAAGGGAAGTCAGATATTTTCTCAATGCTTCTTCATTTTCCCAATCCGGTACATTCTGCTTCAGATCATCGAACATCTGCTGCACCTTCAGATTGGCGCCGCCATGCCTTGGTCCCTTCAGGGAGCCCAGAGAGCCCGCGACGGTTGAATATGTATCGGTTCCGGTCGAAGAAATAACATGCGTGGTAAAGGTGGAATTGTTACCGCCGCCATGCTCCGCATGGAGAACCAGCATGATGTCCAGAACCTTTGCTTCCAGATCCGTAAATTTCGGATCCGGCCGAAGCAAACGCAGGATATTTTCCGCCGTAGATAATTCTTCTTTCGGACGGTGGATAACCAGACTGGAATCCAGATATTTGTGGCGGTAACTCTGATACCCATAGGCGGCGATCACAGGGAAACGGGCGATCAGTCCAAGGCTCTGCTCCAGGACATGGCGTATACTCAGATTATCCGGATCCTCATCATAGGAGTACAAAGTCAGAACGCACCGCTGCAATACATTCATGATATTCCGGCTCGGTGCTTTCATGATCACATCCCGGTTAAAGTTTTCCGGAAGCTCCCGAAATTCTCCGATCACCTTTATAAATTCCTCTAATTGAATCTTCGTCGGCAACTCACCAAATAACAGAAGGAACGTGGTCTCTTCAAATCCATATCTGCTGTCAGAGAACCCCTGTACCAAAGAGTTTACATTGTAGCCCTGATAATAAAGCTCGCCCGGGATCGGAACCCTGTTTCCGTCTACATTCTGGAAAGCAACGACATCGGAAATCTCGGTAAGACCGGTCAGGACGCCTTTTCCGTCAGAATCACGCAGACCGCGCTTTACGTCATATTCCAGATACAGGTTCTGGTCTATCTGACCGGAATCTGCGCAGAAGCGGACATATTGATCGACTAGCTTGTTAAAGTATTCACTCTTAAACATAACGGTCATCTCCTTCCATTCGTCCAACATTATAACAAAGCAATTTCGAAATTACAAGATTCCGGAAATATACTGTCGAAACGCCTGTAAGAACTTTTCAGCCACTCTTGACTGCCTCTGATACTTCTTCCAGACAAGCGCCATCCCCAAAGTGCGTTCCTCCTCAATCGGAAGAAACACCAGATCGCTGCCCTCTGTATTCACCAGTTTGTCAATGGAAAGCACATAACCCATTCCTTCTGTTGCCATGATGGCGGCATTTGTGATGAGATTATAGGTCGCAGCGACGGAAAGCTCCGACAACGGTTTCCCTAACCAGTCCAGAATTGAGGTATGATTTGAAATCTGTCTGGAAACAATCAGCGGTTTATCCCATAAATCCCGGGCGCTGACGGCTTTCTTTTCTGCAAGAGGGGAATCCTTGCGCATGAGA
>CANRMC010000042.1 GCA_947631605.1 uncultured Lachnospiraceae bacterium | reverse complement strand
CACCGGCGGAAAAACCGGTACAGCCAGTTGCGCCGGATCCGCAGCCAGCGGAGCATACCCATACATGGGTACCGGTGACAAAAACTGAAACAACAGAGTATCTGGTTATAGACGGAAAAACAATTACCGATAGAACATTATCGTTTTCTTATATGGGAAAACTGGAACCATGGAAAGGTGATGAAAGCGAAATCGGTCCGGGTTCGGCTGATTATGGGGCATTCCTGAATACTGTAAAAAATAATAATATGACCGAGTATGAAGAACCGGTGATTGTGAATTTATACCAGTGTAATGATTGTTCTGCTGTAGCAGAATGGAAAGATCGGCAATTTGTAGGTACCAAAGCAGAGATTGCTGCACATCAAAAAGCTGAAGATCATGGTGGGTGGCATGGACCGGTTGGTACAAGAATTGAAAGCACTATCCCTCATACGGTCGAGGTAAAAACCGAGACAGTAGAGATCGTGACCGGTTATAAGTGCAGCTGCGGCGCAACAAAGCAATAACCAGCCGAAAAAAAGAATATGGAACAACGAAAAAGAGCCGAAACTTGGCTCTTTTTTTACTAATACGAATTTTCACCTATAGGGGATCAGATGTAGATAAATAAACGAAATTAGTTATAGTAATAATCGAACATATGTGCTATAATTAAAAAGAATGTAAAAGAAGTTATTTTCAAACGAAACAGAGTGATAGAAAGGAGTTATTTATAATGCTGATGGAAATTGCCTTTGATGAAGAACGTATAAGGAGAGAAGGGGTCCGTACTCCGGAAGATCTTTGGGAATATGTAAATCTTGTGATGGAAAAACTTGATCTGATTGAAATACAGAAAGGGGTTTATAAAGCAAAAGTAGAGAGAGAGGCATTTGCTTGTTTTGGAGCTGCTTATTTGACTTTTAGCGAAAATGGGAGTTTTGAGCGATATGTTACAACGTGGAAATGGTATGATTATGAGGATCTAAATGGTCCATATGAGGATATCATAGAAGGGAGAAAGCACATTAAAGTTTATGTTTAAAGAAATAATGTAATCATTACTGGCAGAAACTTGAGATAAAATAATACTTGATTTTAATACGGGATTATGTTATATTTAACAAGTTGTGAAAAGTGGGATGGTCCTCTGTATCGTGTATGATAGTAAGAACGTCTAATATTTAATGGAGGTCACACAAATGAATACCAGTGATATTATTAAGAATATTGAAGCGGAACAGCTAAAAAAAGAGCCGTTCGATTTCAATGTAGGAGATACCGTTCGTGTATCTGCAAAAATCAAGGAAGGTAACAGAGAGAGAATTCAGGTATTTGAAGGCACTGTTATCAAGAGACAGGGCGGAAGCTGTAGAGAAACTTTCACTGTAAGAAAGAATTCCAACGGCGTCGGCGTTGAAAAGACATGGCCGCTTCATTCTCCAACGATTGAGAAAATCGAAGTTGTCAGAAGAGGTAAAGTAAGAAGAGCAAAACTTTACTATTTACGTGACAGAGTTGGTAAGAGAGCAAAAGTAAAAGAACTGGTAAAATAGTTCAAACATCTTTTGACCGGAGCTTAACATTTGCTCCGGTCATTTTTTAGGTGCGGTATGAAGAAAAAGCATAAAAATGCAATCGGCTTTCAATTTTATAAAAACAGGGCGGAATACAAGAAAGTAAACCTGAAAAAGGTCATGCGGGAGTTGCTAAACTGGTTTATCATTCTGTTTTCAGCTGCCGTACTGGGATACGGTTTTGTTACCTTTGGAATCCAGACGGTGCATGTCAATGGTCCTTCCATGGAAAATACCCTTTATGCGGATGATGTGGTACTGATCAATAAGATCATTTACAGGGTTCAGTCTGTAAAACGGTATGATGTGGTCGCCATAAAAAAAATGGATCGGGACGGATATTTTGAGATCAAGCGGGTTGTAGGCCTGCCGGGAGAAACCGTTCAGATCGTTGGCGGAAAGGTTGTGATCGACGGTATGGTCCTTGACGATATTCCGATTGAGGATTCGATCATGACTGCCGGACTGGCAGCAAATCCAATCACCCTGTCGGATAATGAGTATTTTGTGCTCGGAGATAATGTAAATAACAGCGAGGATTCCCGTTACGCCAATATGGGAACCATTATGAAATCGGAAATTAAAGGGAAAGTGTTTTACCGCCTCCTTCCAAAAGAAAGTAAAGGAAAGATCCGGTAAGAGTGAGAAGTTGAATGGAAAATAATCAGGACAGCAATAAAAATCAAAAAATCGACATTCAGTGGTATCCCGGTCATATGACAAAGGCAAAACGGTCCATGCAGGAGGATATCAAGCTGATCGATATCGTGATCGAGCTTCTGGACGCCAGAGTTCCTTATAGCAGTAAAAATCCGGATATTGACGAACTGGCACGTAATAAATTCCGGCTTTTGGTATTAAATAAGGCAGACCTTGCAGATGAAAAAATGACTGCGGAATGGGAGTCCTTTTATAAAGAAAAAGGATATGCCGTTACAAAAATGGATTCCAGAAATACGAAAGCCTTATCCTCTGTCACCGGTATTGTAAAAGAAGTCTGTAAAGAAAAAACAGAACGCGACAAAAGGCGGGGAATTTTAAATCGCCCGATCAGAGCCATGATCGTGGGTATCCCAAACGTGGGAAAATCAACCTTTATCAATTCCTACGCCAGAAAAGCCTGTACCCGCGTGGGGAATAAACCGGGCGTTACAAAAGGAAAACAATGGATCCGGATATCAAAGGAGATTGAACTTCTGGATACGCCGGGTATTTTATGGCCGAAATTTGAAGACTGGCAGGTGGGCGTGCGCCTTGCAATGATCGGTTCCGTCAATGATGATATTCTTTCCAAAACGGAGATCGCTTTTCAAATGATCGATTATTTTCAAAATAACTATTGCAATATTCTTACAGATAGGTATACAATAAATGGGTATCTGACCGGAATAGAAACATTGACAGCAATTGCTGAAAAAAGGCAGTGCAGATTAAAAGGAAATGAACCGGATATTGAAAAAGCAGCGTCGATACTGTTAGATGATTTCAGAGCCGGAAGGCTTGGCAGGATTACGTTGGAAAAACCGGAATAAAGAGGGATTGTATTCATGGATAACGAAGAAATTCTTGCTGATGAGACAAAAGATGTTCAGGAGGCTGTAAAAGACACAGCGGAAATTCTGGCTGAGAATATAAAGGATAACGAAGAACCGAAGGTAAAGGAACCGAAGAAAGAAAAAGTAAGGAAAAGCCGCAAGGAAAGAAAAGCAGACAGAAAGAACACGCGGCAGAAGCCGGAAGACGTCAATATCGTAAAAGAGCTGCTCAGCCTTATCATTTATATCGGTATTGTTATCATACTCTGTTATCTTCTGATTACCTTTGTGGGACAGAGAACGACGGTTCATGGAGAGTCCATGCTGCCTACGCTGGAATCCAATGACAGCCTGTGGATCGACAAGCTCAGTTACCGGGTATCCAAGCCGAAGCGTTTTGATATCGTCGTATTTCCGTATCAGGACAGCGATGTATATTATATAAAACGGATTATCGGACTCCCCGGAGAAACAGTAATGATTGATACCGATGGAAATATTTATATTGATGGTGAAATTCTTGAAGAAGATTATGGTTTGGAAACAATCCAGCCGAGCATGATCGGAATTGCCGGCACACCGATCGAGTTGGGAAAGGACGAGTATTTTGTTCTGGGTGATAACCGGAACAACAGCAGGGACAGCCGCTGGTCGGATGTAGGACTTGTGCATAGGGACGATATAATCGGAAAAGCAGTTTTACGGCTTTCACCAATCAGCCATTTCGGACTTGTGAAATAATATGTTATGGGGGATTCGATGATGATCGGATTCCCTCTTTTTATGTAGAAAAGGTTAGGAGCATACAAATGAAGGTTGATGAAATAAAATCAATATATAAAGAAATACTGGCGCTGCCGGTTATGGAGTATGAAAGAAAAATATCGGAACTGGAGCGGTTTATCCGGGATTTTTCCGGTGACGATAGAAACAGTGTCCAAAAAATCCTTCAGCAGGCGGAAAAGAAACGGCAGGAATTCGAACTTGAGATTTCCCGCGTACAGAAGATGATGGAAATTGAACGGAAGCATTCCGACTGTCAGTATATCTGCGGAATCGATGAAGTCGGAAGAGGACCGCTTGCCGGACCGATCATGGCGGGCGCGGTTATTTTACCGAAGGATTTTGTGATTCCTTATCTGAATGATTCCAAACAGGTAGGAAAAGATCTTCGATATACGTTACGGGATATTATTTATGAACATGCCGTCACCTGCGCGGTCGGGATGGCGACGGAAAAGGAGATTGACGAGATCGGAATCCAGGCCGCAAATTATAACGCCATGAAACGGGCAGTTTCCATGCTGTCTGTCCGGCCGGATCTTCTTCTGATCGACGCGGTGCATATTCCGGATATGGATATTCCTCAGGTTTCTATCATAAAAGGCGATACCCTTTCCGTATCGATCGCCGCCGCCAGCATTATCGCAAAGACGGAAAGAGACAGACTCATGCAGGAATACGATAAGATGTATCCGCAGTACGGCTTCGCTTCCAATGTGGGATATGGTTCCGCAGCTCATATTGAAGCCATAAAAACCTACGGACCTTGTGAAATCCATAGGCGGTCATTTATCGGAAACTTTGTTACGGAGGAACCTGTTTGACAGAAAATAAGAGAGCCGTGGGTTCGGAAAAAGAACGGATCGCAGCGGCGTACTTAGAGGAGAAAGGATTTCGGATACTGGAAATGAATTACTCTGTCCGTCAGGCGGAGGCGGATATAATCGCTCTTGACAAACGTACGCTTGTTTTTGTAGAAGTCCGTTACCGGCGGACATTAAATGCCGGACACCCGCTGGAGACGGTAACTAGGGCAAAGCAGAAACAGGTATCGAAGGCTGCGCTGTTTTATATGAACCAAAGAAAATACAATCCGGAAACAACAGATATCCGGTTTGATGTAGTGGGTATTCTGGGAGACGAGATCTTCCACATTAAAAATGCTTTTCCATTTTGTATGTAAGAGGTAGCCATGGATCAACACAAAACAGAAAATATCGATCAAATTATTAATCAAATTAAACGAAAAAACGGAACATCGTCCACGATTTTGTGTGAAACGGAGGGCGTGTACTATCTGCGTTTTCCTATCTTTGAAGAATATCAGAATGAGCTTCTTCATGGATTTTCCACCCGTCTGGGCGGTGTGAGCAAGGCACATTTATACAGCATGAATCTTAGTTTTTCCAGAGGAGATGATCCGGAAAACGTAATGGAAAATCACAGACGGCTGGGACGTGCGATAGGATATGATCACCGCAGACTGGTCTTTTCTGACCAGGTCCATAAGACCGCGATACGGAACTGCACCGCAGAAGATTGCGGAAAGGGGATCATTCGAAAAAGCGATATTCTCGAAACAGACGGACTGCTCACAAATGAGCCGAATGTTCCGCTTATGACTTTCTATGCGGACTGCGTACCTCTGTTTTTCTATGAGCCGCAGAAAAAGGTAGCGGGACTTGCACATTCCGGCTGGAAAGGAACCTGCGGAGAGATTGGGAAAAAGATGGTGGAACGGATGGTTTCTGATTACGGCTGCGACCGCGGAGAAATACGCTGCGCGATCGGCCCGTCGATCTGTATGGACTGTTATGAGGTAAGCGCTGATGTGATAGAGGCGTTTTCCAAAGTCTACAGTGATAAAGAAATGGATACTATGACGCTGGATAAAGGACAGGGAAAATATCAGTTGGACTTATGGAAAGCATGCGAATATAACTTTTTACACGCCGGCATAAAAAAAGAACATATAGCGGTAACGGATCTTTGTACCTGCTGTAATCCGGATTTCCTTTTTTCACATCGGGCAAGCCATGGAAAACGGGGAAATCTAAGCGCTGTGATCATGCTGAAAGAATAGGAGTATCTATGAAAGAACATCGGATTGCGGATATTATTAAGAAAAGCCCGGCGGACAGAGCCGGAATAAAAACGGGTGAAATACTGCTTGAAATAAATAGTAAAGAGATCCGGGATATTTTCGATTACCATTACCTGACGGAAGATGTTACGGTGGAGCTTAAGATCCGTTCTTCGGAAGGAGAAGTACGGACCGTTTTGATCACGAAAGACGAAGATGAAGACCTTGGGCTTTGTTTTGCGGAATCTTTGATGGATTCTTATAAATCCTGTTTTAATAAGTGTATGTTCTGTTTTATCGATCAGGATCCGCCGGGGATGAGGGAAACCATTTATTTCAAAGATGATGATTCCAGACTTTCCTTTTTGCAGGGAAATTATATTACGATGACGAATATGCAGGAGGCTGACATTGAACGGATCATCGAGTATAAACTTGCGCCCATCAATATTTCGGTTCATACTACGAATCCGGATCTTCGCTGCAAAATGCTGAATAACCGGTTCGCCGGAAATCTATCCGGTTATATGAAACGGCTTTTTGAAGCCGGTATTCCGATGAACGCACAGATCGTTCTCTGCAAAGACATAAACGATGGGAAGGAACTGGAGCGGACGATCACCGACCTTATGGAATATGCACCTGTTCTCGGAAGCGTTTCCGTTGTGCCTGTAGGTCTTACAAAATATCGGGACGGATTATGTCATCTGGATCCGTTTTTAAAAGAAGACGCTGTTCAGGTGATCGAAATGATACATAAATTTCAGAAACTTGCGCTTTCGCGGTATGGGATCCATTTTATACATGCCAGCGACGAGTGGTATATCAATGCCGACATGGATATTCCGGAAGAAATCAGTTATGACGGATACCCGCAGATTGAAAACGGCGTTGGAATGACAAGGCGGCTTTATGATGAATTTCATGATGCGGTAGAAGAGGTAGCGGCGTATAAAGGGCGGTCAAAGGAGCTGCGTTTTGGAAAGGGCAGGACCAGGCTGGATTCAGTATATCATGCGATCCTGAAAAAAAACAAAGGACGCCGGGTATCTACTATCTGCGGCACGCTGTCTTATGGCAACCATTCCTTTATTCAATCGGAATTAAAGAAAATCCGAAATGATATTGAACTTCTTGTATATCCGATCGAAAATGATTTTTTCGGTCCGCTGATCACGGTTACCGGGCTTCTTACCGGACGGGATATCCTGCGCCAGTTATCGGGCAGAGATTTAGGAGACGCCCTGCTTATTCCTTCCGATTGTCTGAAAGCGGATGAGGACATATTCTTAGATGATATGTCAATATTGGAATTGCAAAAGGCTTTACAAGTAAAAACGATTATTGTAAAATCGAACGGGATAGATTATTTACGCAGTATTGTAGGAGTGTAAGTATGGGAAAACCAATCGTAGCCATTGTCGGCAGACCAAATGTAGGGAAATCCACGCTCTTTAACGCACTGGCAGGAGAGCGGATCTCGATCGTGCAGGATACACCGGGAGTTACCCGAGACCGGATCTACGCCGATGCGACATGGCTGAATTATAATTTTACTATGGTGGATACCGGTGGAATCGAACCGGAATCCAGCGATATAATTTTGAAAAGTATGCGGGAACAGGCGCAGATCGCTATTGATACGGCGGATGTGATCTTATTTCTTACGGATGTGCGGCAGGGACTTGTGGACGCGGATTCCAAGGTCGCCGATATGCTGCGCCGCTCACAGAAGCCGATTCTTCTCGTTGTAAATAAAGTAGATAATTTTGAAAAACTGATGCCGGCTGTTTATGAATTTTATAATCTCGGACTGGGGGATCCGCATCCGATTTCCGCAGCCTCCATGCTCGGACTGGGCGATATGCTGGATCAGCTGGTGCAGTATTTTGACGAATCCGCAACCAATGAGGAAGAAGATACAAGACCGAGGGTTGCAATCATCGGAAAACCGAATGTCGGTAAATCCTCCATTATCAATAAACTTCTGGGTGAGGAGCGTCTGATCGTTTCTGATATCGCCGGAACGACCAGAGATGCTGTCGATACCTCTGTTGTAAGAAACGGAACGGAATATATTTTCATTGATACCGCCGGTCTCCGAAGAAAGAGTAAGATCAAGGAAGAGATCGAACGGTTCAGTATCATTCGTACTGTTTCTGCGGTTGAGCGGTGCAATATTGCCGTTCTTGTGATCGACGCTGCGGAAGGTATTACCGAGCAGGATGCGAAAATAGCCGGAATTGCCCATGAACGCGGCAAAGGCATGATCATTGCCGTCAATAAGTGGGATATGATCGAAAAAGACGATAAAACCATTTATAAATTCACGCAGGACATCCGGGAGAAGCTTTCTTATATGCCTTACGCAGAGCTTTTGTTTATTTCTGCGAAGACCGGACAGCGTCTGCCGAAGCTTTTTGACCTGATCGACGTAGTGTTAGAGAATCATTCGCTCCGGATCGCAACCGGCGTACTGAATGAGATTATGGCGGAAGCGGTTGCTTTGAACCAGCCGCCGTCCGATAAGGGAAAACGGCTGCGCCTGTATTATATTACGCAGGTTTCCGTAAAGCCTCCAACCTTTGTTATATTTGTAAATGACAAGGAACTTGCTCATTTTTCTTATATGCGGTATATTGAAAATAAGATCCGCGAGGCGTTCGGATTTAAGGGTACCCCGATAAAATTCATCATACGCGAAAGGAAAGAAAAGTAGTGATAGTTAGGTTGATCTGTCTTGTTTCCGGATATCTCTGCGGACTTCTGGAAACAGGTTATATATACGGAAAATTACATGGTATTGATATCCGTCAGTACGGAAGCGGAAATTCCGGCACGACAAACGCCCTTCGGGTGTTGGGAAAGAAAGCCGGTCTTGTGGTATTTCTCGGCGATTTTTTGAAAGCCTTTCTTCCGTGCCTTGTTGTTCGTCTTATACTGAAAGGAACGTATCCGGATACATTTTTGCTCTATGTCATGTATATCGGTCTGGGCGTTGTATTGGGACATAATTTTCCGGTATATCTGAAATTTAAAGGCGGAAAAGGAATTGCTGCGACGGCGGGAATGATCGTCGGAATCCTGGATCCGCTTATGATCGTGATCTTACTTCTTTTATTTATTGCGACGGTTGCGATCACCCGTTATGTATCTTTGGGTTCGATCTTACTTATGATAGAATTTTTGATCCTTTACATAGTATTTGCGTTAAACGGACGTTTGTGTTTCAATCCGGATATTCAGGCGTCCAGAAACTGTATGATTGAAAGTATCGTCCTTGCGGTGCTTTTTGCCTCACTTGCGATTTATAAGCATAAAGCAAATATTGTCCGGCTGATCCATGGAACGGAGAACCGGCTGGGGCAGAAGAAAAGCGAGGAGTAACAGGAGGAATGATATATGAAAATATGTGTATTAGGCGCAGGAAGCTGGGGCATTGCCCTGACAAAGCTTCTGTCCGGACTGGATCATGAACTGACTGTCTGGTCCATAGATTCGGAAGAAATCGCTATGTTGAATGAATATTGCGAACATAAGACCAAACTTCCGGGCGTTATCCTGAATGGCGCGGTTACTTTTACGACAGATCTGGAAGCGGCTCTTTCCGGTAAGGATATGATCGTAATGGCGGTTCCGTCTCCGTTTGTGAGAGACACTGCAAAGAAGGCTTCCCCATACATTCAGGAAGGTACGATAATTGTCAGCGTTTCAAAAGGAATCGAAGAAGCTACCCTGATGACGCTGACCGATATCATTGAAGAAGAAATCCCGCAGGCGAAGGTTGCCTGCCTTTCCGGACCAAGCCATGCGGAGGAGGTTGGAAGGGGGATTCCGACTACCGTAGTCGTGGGCGCCAGAGAGCGTTCCATAGCGGAAACGATTCAGGACGCCTTTATGTCTGATTATTTCCGGGTATACATCAGTCCGGATATGATCGGAATCGAGCTTGGCGGCGCTCTGAAGAATGTCATTGCCCTTGCGGCGGGTATGGCAGACGGTCTGGGCTGCGGAGATAATACGAAAGCTGCCCTGATCACCAGAGGCATTGTTGAGATCAAGAAACTGGGAGTTAAGATGGGCGGTCATCCGGAGACATTTTCCGGACTCTCCGGTATCGGTGATCTGATCGTAACGTGCGCGTCCCAACACAGCCGGAACCGGAAAGCCGGATATCTGATCGGGCAGGGTATGACCTATCAGCAGGCGATGGACGAGGTTCATATGGTTGTAGAAGGTGTTTATTCCGCGAAAGCGGCGCTTGCTCTTGCAAAAAAGTATGAGGTTTCTATGCCGATCGTTGAGATCGTAAATAAGATCTTATTTGAGGATTATCCGGCGAAGGATGCTGTAAAGGATCTTCTTACGAGAGACCGTACAAAAGAAGTCATTGACTTGTTATGGACAAAATGATATAGGAGCAGACGCTATGAAGAAGGATAAAAGAACAGCCGTAATCATTGTCGTGGCTGCGGTTGTGATACTTACAATTTCGTTAATTTGTTTTTTCCTGCTGAAAAAGGATGAAAACCCGTCTGATGTGCCGGCATATTCTTCCGAAACGGACACCACCCCGGAAAGCACAGACGATATAAATACGGAACCGGAGGTTACAGCCGATACGGAAGAACCGCTATCGGAAGATACAATGCAGCCATCCGAAGACGCTTCTTCAGAGGATACAGAGGAGCCTTCCGATACCGATACGGAAGAAACAACGGCTCCGAATGGAGATGAAGGAGAAAGTACGGAGTTTGAAGTGCCGGATACGGTATTGCCGGATGTGGAAGACGTAACAGGAAACGACTGGTTTGATACTGCTGTCTATGAAACCATTCCGCCGGTTACGGATTCATATTTTGATGATACGATCTTTATCGGCGATTCCCGAACCGAAGGTATGGAACTGTACGGCGGTCAGAAGAATATGAATACCTTTAGTTATAAGGGGCTTTCCATTGATAAGATCTCAACGGAACGCTGCATACCGGTCGACGGCGTCAACTGTACGGTAGAAGAAGCCATAGCAAAGACCGATTACAAGAATTATTATATTCAGTTTGGGATCAATGAACTCGGCTGGGTATATGTCGATAAATTTTCAGATGGAGTCAGTCATCTGATCGACATTATCCTGGAACATAATCCGGAAGCTGTCATTTATGTATCGAGCGTTGTATCGGTTACAAAATCAACGTCCGACACAGATTCTGTTTTTAATATCAAAAATGTAGAAAAATTCAACACGGCCCTTTATGATATGTGTAAAGCGCGAGGCGATGTTGTTTATCTGGATCTTTCCGCCAGCGTTGCGGATGAAAACGGTTATCTGCCGGAAGAGGCAAGTACGGACGGCAAACATTGCAACGCGGATTATTGCAGGCGGATGATCAAATATATCCGTATGCACGCGGTACAAAGAATACAGCCTTAATATTTCATGGCATATATGGAAAACCTCCGGCATAGACTATATAAAGTATATGTCAGGAGGTTTTTGTATGGATAATAATACATATCGTTTGTATCAGGATATCAATGCCCGAACGAACGGTGAAATATACATAGGCGTTGTGGGACCGGTCCGTACCGGAAAATCAACGTTCATTCGGAGATTTATGGAGCTTATGGTGATTCCGGAGATTTCGGACGAAAACGGAAAAAAACGCGCCGTCGATGAGCTGCCGCAGGCGTCTCTCGGAAAAACGGTCATGACGACCGAACCGAAGTTCATTCCAAAGGATGCTGTTTCAATCTCACTTGGCGACGGGGTGAATTTTAAAGTCCGGATGATCGACTGCGTCGGTTTTATGGTAAATGGCGCGGAAGGACATATGGAGGACGGAAAAGAGCGTCTGGTGCGGACACCGTGGTATGATTATGATATTCCGTTTACCAAGGCGGCTGAGATTGGAACCCGTAAAGTAATACAGGAACATTCCACACTCGGAATTGTCGTTACAAACGACGGAAGTATTACCGATATCGATCGTTCCAATTATATAGAACCTGAAGAACGTACCATACAGGAACTAAAGGCAATCGCGAAACCTTTTATCATTCTTTTAAACAGCACAAAACCTGCTTCTGCGCAGACGAAGGAATTGGCGGAGGAAATGTCGGAAAAGTATCAGGTGCCGGTGCTTCCGGTAAACTGCGACCAGCTCCGCGAGCAGGATGTCGAAAAAATATTTGAAAATCTTCTCCTAAATTTTCCTGTTACGGAGATTCATTTCCATATGCCGAAATGGCTGGAAGCGATGGATCCTCAGAACGAGATCAAACAGCATATCATCAGCCATGCGAGAACGCTTCTTATGAATACCGAGGTGATCCGGGATGTGCAGGGGCTGAAAAAAGAAGAAGATCCGTACATACAGGATATTGTCATAAATTCCGTTTCCATGGCGGACGGAGTTGCGGATATTTCCTATCAGGTTATGGAACATTTTTATTATGAAATGTTGAGCGCAATGTTCCATAAAGAAATCAAGAATGAATATGAGTTTTTCCGTGAACTGAAAGAATTGTCGGAAACGAAATCCGAATGCCAGAAAGTGAATCAGGCTATGAAAGCGGCGTTAAACGCCGGATATGGTTCCGTAACGCCGGAAATCGAGGATATTGTTCTGGATGAGCCGAAGATCATAAAATCCGGCAGCCGATACGGGGTTAAGATCCGTGCGGCGGCGCCTTCGATTCATTTGATCAAGGCAAATATTACGACGGAAATCGCACCGATCGTAGGATCCGAGCAGCAGGCGAATGATCTGATCGATTATATCCGTACGGAAACCGACGGCAATTTTGATTCGATCTGGGACGTCAGTATCTTTGGAAAGACGATCCGGGAACTCGTGGATGACGGTCTCAACTCCAAGATCAATAAGATCAATCAGGAGAGCCAGCAGAAACTTCAGGATACTATGGAAAAAATCGTAAATGATTCCAACGGCGGTATGGTATGCATTATCATTTAAGGTTATAAGAATTGGGATTGTGATTTTTCTCATAACATGATAAAATGAGCCGGTAAGATTTTAGAAAACTTTTTGGAAAACGGTGGATAAATGAGCAGCATTGATATAAAGCTGAATGTATTTGAAGGTCCGCTGGACCTTCTTTTACATCTGATCGAAAAAAATAAATTCGATATTTTTGATATTCCGATCGTGGAGATTACGAATCAGTATCTGTCATATGTGGATTCTCTGGAGGAAGAAGACCTTGACAGGATGAGTGAATTTCTGGTAATGGCGGCAACCCTGATCAGTATCAAGGCAAAAATGCTTTTGCCGGAGCCGGAAGAGGAGGAAGAAGAGGAAGAAGATCCCCGCGCAGAACTTGTCAGACGGCTTTTGGAATATAAGATTTATAAATACGCTTCCTACGAACTGAAAGATATGCAGATGGATGCCGAGAAGGCGTATTTTAAGGGAGATTCTATTCCAAAAGAAGTAAAAGAGTATAAAGAAGAAATTGATCCTGCCGAACTTGTCGGCGATCTTACGATCACCCGGCTGAACGAGATTTTTCAACAGGTTTTAAAACGTCAGGTAGATAAGATCGATCCGGTCAGAAGCCGGTTTGGAACCATAACAAAAGAGGAGATCCGTATCGAAGACCGGATAGCGGAAATCCGTGAACAGACCAGAGGACTTTCCGGTATCAATTTCAAGACGCTGCTTGAAGCAAAGCGTGGCAGAATGAATGTCATCATGACATTTCTGGCAATCCTGGAGCTGATGAAGACGGGCAGTATCATGATCCGGCAGGAGACGATCTTCGGAGATATCATCATTGATTCTCTGGAAGTATGACGGCCGGACAAACATGGGAGAAATAGGAGTTAAGACATGGAAGATAAAGATGAAGTAAAATTACAGGCAGCTATAGAAGCCGTTTTATTTGCGGTAGGAGGACCGGTCGAGGCGGAACGCCTTGCGGAGGCGCTTGCGGTTGAGAAGGAAGAGCTTCAAAGATTGGCGGAGGATATGCAGAAAAAATACGACGAAGCGGGCAGGGGAATCCGCCTGATCCGTCTGGAGGACAAGTATCAGCTTTGCACAAAAAATGAATATTATGACGTTCTGACGAAAATTGTCAATATGCCAAAGAAGCATGTCCTGACGGATGTTTTGCTGGAGACGCTTTCCATCATTGCTTATAAGCAGCCGGTAACAAGACAGGAAATCGAGCAGATCCGCGGGGTTTCCTGCAGTCATGTAATTAATAAATTGATTGAATATAATCTGGTTATGGAGGTTGGCCGGCTGGATGTGGTGGGAAGACCGATCCTTTTTGGGACAACCGATGATTTTCTTCGCAGCTTCGGCGTTACTTCTACGGATGAACTGCCGGAGATCACGCCGGATAAAATAGAAGATTTTAAGCAACAGGCATTAAGCGAGGCAGACGTACATATATTGTAAGGAAACCATTGGAATGTCTTTCTATGAAATCGTTTCGCTTTTTGTATAAACAATATCCGCTTTATTCTTTTATATTGATCTTTTCTTTTATCATTGCACTTCTTTTTCCGGCGGGCGTAAGTAAAAGCTTTGCGCGAAAAAACTCAGTGGTTCCGGCGGAAGCCTTTCTTCCAATGGCACCTTCCGGCGAACTGGACGGTAAAGATTTATATGCCCTTTCCGCAGTCCTGATCGACGGAGAAAGCGGGAGGGTGCTTTTCTCAAAAGACGCCTATACGGCACGTCCCATGGCAAGTACAACAAAAATCATGACACTGATCGTTGCATTGGAAAACTGTAACAGCGACGAGACGGTAACGGTATCTTCCTATGCGGCAAAAATGCCGGACGTCCAGCTTGGGATTACGGAAGGGGAAGAATACCGGCTGGGAGATCTGTATTATTCCCTGATGCTGGAAAGCCATAATGATACCGCGGTTGCAATTGCGGAACATGTCGGCGGAAGCGTAACCGGTTTTGCGGAAATGATGAATCAGAAAGCGAAAGATCTGGGACTTACCCAGACCTATTTTATTACGCCGAACGGACTGGATTCCAAAGATGAAAAGGGCGTCCATAGTACCTCGGCTCATGATCTGGCATGCATTATGCGCTACTGTATCATGGAATCCCCGAAAAAAGACGAATTTATGCAGATCACCCAGACAAGAAACGCCACTTTCAGTAATCTGAGCGGAAACAGAGTCTTTCATGTCTATAACCGGAACCGGTATCTGGATATGAATCCGGACGCATTAAGCGGGAAAACCGGTTTTACCTGCGACGCCGGTTACTGTTACGTGGGCGCTGTCCAAAATGACGGCAGAACCTTTATCGTCGCCCTGCTTGGCTGCGGATGGCCGAACAATAAGAATTATAAATGGTCGGATATGAATAAACTGGTGGCTTATGGCGAAGCAAATTATCATTATCAGAAGATTATCGGTCCGGAATACGAACTGCCGAAGCTTCGGATAGAAAATGCGGTTGAAAAAACGGAGATTTCACTTACTGCCACACCGGAGCTTTCCTTGCTGCTTTCAGAAAGCGATGATATAAAAATAAAATGTATTCTGCCGGGCAGTATTGAAGCGCCTGTCATAAAAGGCGAGATTCTCGGCAGGATCGATATTATCCTGAATCAGACGGTCTGTGCTTCTTTTCCAATCTATGCGGGCGAGGCGGCGGATCGAAAGGATTTTATGTACTGGCTGGAATATACGTTTCATCAGTTTTTACCGTGATTTTTTGATATACATAGGAAGGAGGCATTTTTGTATGCCCGGATATTTACTTCATTTAACCGAAGGGAAGTTTATTCTCGATCAAAGTTTTCCACAATATGACGACGACTGGAAGAAACAGTTTATGCTGGGGACGATCCTGCCTGATTTTTGCAGCCGCACCGAAAAGTTTATGTCACATTTCTGGCAGAAGGACGCTTTAAATCGATTTTACCGGATTCCGGATCTGTCAAAATTTTCCTTATCCTATGAAAAAGAATTAGAGGAAAAGAATCCTCTGATTTTTGGCGTTTACGCCCATTTGATGCTGGACTATGCATTTTATTCGGATTATTTTCCGGAAATCCTGGAGCCTGTAAACAGGGAAGGAAAGCCGCATGACGTCTGGGATGATGATTTATATATTAAAGTTCGTAAAAGCAACATGCGGTACCGGAAGGAAGAATTTTTCAGCAGCGCTGTTTTGTACGGCGATTACTCGAAGCTGAACCGGATGCTTTTAGACCACTATATGCCTTATGTTCCCTGTATGGATGATATAGTACTTTTGCAAACCTGTTACAGGGAGTTTCGGGAGCTTCCCGCGATCGACCTTCCGGAAAAGCTGCATCAAGTTCAGGTATATCTTACGGAAATACCCCAGAAAGGAAAGGAAGAACTGCTTGTCTACCATAAGGAGGAGTTAGAAGAACGCCTGATCCGTGAGGCGGAACATTTTTCCGCAATTATCTGAGGTTTCATTCACTTTATGTCTGATTTTTCATATAATAAAGTATCTTAGGAGGATGTCACATTGGCAAAGAAACTGACTGTACTGGGAGATGACCAAAGACTTGCTTATGCATCCAAGCGCCTGACAGACGCCGGACTGCACATAACGGGAGCCGGAGAAAATATATTTGACGCAGATTATTTTCTGCTGCCGGTACCTGTTACTGCGGATGGCATCCGGATCAAGGGTACTCAGGTAAAACTGAATGATTTTATGGATGGACTGACAAAGGAAAAAACGATCTTCTGCGGTATGCCGCCGGAAAATCTGGTGAAATACTGCAGCGTCCGAAACATTATATGTTTTGACTATATGCAGGACGAAACTCTGACGGAAAAAAATGCGGTTCTTACTGCGAGAGGGATAATCAGTGAAGCTGTATATCAGGGTGCAGTTCTTAGAGAAAGCAGTTCTTTGGTGATCGGATACGGACACTGCGGAAAAGCGATCGCAAAAGAATTGGAAGCACTGGGGGCCCATACAGAGGTTATGGTCCGGAGAAGCGAAAGCTATGAGGCTGTCCGCACAGACGGATACGGGGCGGTCTATATGTTTGACCTTCTTTCAAAGGAAGATAAAAACAGAATGAATAAATACAGTTACGTATTTAATACGGTTCCGGCTCCCGTTTTAAATCCGTCGGCGATCCGGCTTTTGTCCGAAAATGTCATGATCTTTGATATCGCTTCGAAACCGGGCGGGACAGATTTTGATTATTGCAGGGAACATGATATATTCGCAAGTCTTTCCCTCGGTATTCCCGGCAGGCACTATCCGAAGGAAGCGGGAGATATCATAGCAGGCGTCGTTTTAGAAAGAATCAATCTATAAATTTCCTCGTACATAACACATGGATTTCTTCAGGGAGTCTTTTTTGTTATGGTACTAAAATTGCGAGGTAAAGATATGAAGTTATCAGAGTGCAATATAGGTTTTGCAATCACGGGTTCCTTTTGTACTTTTGATAAAATTAAATCACAAATAAAAGTCCTTGTAGATAAGGGAGCAAATGTGATTCCGATTTTTTCATCCAATGTTCAGAGTCTGGATACAAGATTCGGAACTGCAAAAGCATTTGTTGAGGAAGTAAAAGAGATCACAAACAATGAAGGGATCTGTACGATTCCGCAGGCGGAGCCGATCGGCCCGAATAAACTGCTGGACGTTCTTGTCATTGCTCCTTGCACCGGAAATACAATTGCAAAGCTCAGTAACGGCATTACAGATACGCCGGTTCTTATGGCTGCGAAAGCACATCTTCGTAATAACCGTCCTCTTGTGATCGCCGTATCGTCCAATGATGCGCTGGGAGTAAATTTTCAGAACATAGGGAAACTGATGATCATGAAAAATATTTACTTTGTGCCGTTTGGACAGGATAATTACAAGACAAAACCGAATTCCATGGTAGCGAGACTGCCTCTGATCCCGGAAACGATCGAATCAGCCATGAACGGGATCCAGCTCCAGCCGATCCTTCTGTAGGGAATTCTTTGATACATGAATATACCACTCTCATAAAAGGAGATACTTTTATGAAAGTGGTATTTTTTCGTTTATAGTTTATATTTTTTCAGCCAGTAATTGATCTGGATCAGATATGCCGTCATCTGCGGACCGGCCATTAACTGTCCGAACCACGGTTTGCCGTAATCCTTCGGCGCGTTTAAGAACTGAAGCACCTTTTCCTGATCGATATACCGGTTGATCGGCGCCTTGGTATCTGAAATGATGAGACGGAGCCGGTCGGCAAGTGTCTGTTCGTAAGCCGGATGATAGGTTTTCGGATACGGACTCTTTCTCCTGAGTCTTACATCCTCCGGCAGTATCCTGCGCGCCGCCTCTCGCAGAACAT
>CANRMC010000041.1 GCA_947631605.1 uncultured Lachnospiraceae bacterium | reverse complement strand
CAATACCGACTGCAACCGAAATTGCCCCTGCCACGTCATCAGAAGCAAACCCTACGCCTGCCGCCATTCCCTCCGGCAGATTATGGATTGCGACCGCAAGCATAAAAAGCAGCGCCCCGTTTAACTGGTGGTTATTGGCATGTTCCTCCTGATCCACCCCGGTAAGACGATGAAGGTGCGGGGTCAGCCGGTCCATCAGATTTAAGAAAAACGCTCCGATGAGCATTCCCAGAGCCGTTATCCAGATTCCGTTCTTTCCCACCAGTTCCGCAGACGGAAGGATCAGACCGACAACAGCGGCTGCAAGCATGATACCAGCTGCAAAGCTCAAAATTACATCATTTGTCCTGTGTGATATTTTCTTTATTAAAAATCCGATCGAGGCTCCGATGATCGTCGCCCCTCCGACTCCAAGCGCTGCCGCTGAAACCATTTCCATGTTCGTTCCTCCTGCTGAAAAACCTTTTATTTTTCATCAAAATATCCCTGAAATGAAATTGAAAGCGTATCTTGGGGAAACAGATACTTATAAGCATCCACAAAATAATCGTCTGTCATACTGGCAATATAATCCACGACGATCTGATTTGGCTCCGTATCCAGATACGGACGTTTCTCATAACTGTACTTTATAAATGTATTCTCCACATATGAGATATGATGCCGGAAAATCAGGGAATCCTCCTTTTTTTCCTGAACATCCTTCAAAAGCCTCTCATACATCCGCTCCATCATAGGAAGTATTTCATGATTGTATTTTTTATCCAGAACCGGATTTCCGTATATGATCTGATAGTTTTCTTTTTTCGCACCGGACAAAGCCAAAAATGCTTCTTTTGACATACTGAGATAGGATTTCCCATAACTGTTTTCTAAGATATCAACGATCAGATTATTGATCATTTCCGCATTCTGTGTGCCGATCGCGCTGCCGGTAAATATATCTTCCCCATTTAACATTCCCAGCCGGACAGCGTCCTGCCTGTCTTTTCCGATATAAGCAATAATATCGGAAATCCGCACGACACACCCTTCCAAGGTAGACGGAACCAAAAGAGCAATGTTTTTCTCATCCTCATAACAGGCTTCCACTTTCCGGTCAAATTCTTCAAATGTACCCATACTGCACGGACGGTATTCCTCCTGCTCCAGCTCTCCATTATGGCACAGAATGCCGTCTAACGTCTGAAGACTGATATTCGTGCGGGAAACAGCGTCCAGCACCCGCACACTATGCACATTATGATTAAAGTATCTTCCGGTATGGCTGTGATAAAGTTTTTTCAGCATACGCTCACCCGCATGACCGAAAGGCGTATGTCCGATGTCATGCCCCAGTGCGATCGCTTCGATCAGATCCAGATTCAGTCCCAGTACCCGTCCGATATTACGGGCGATCCTGGAAACATACTGGACATGCAGGGAACGTCTGGTAATATCATCATTTTTCACAAAGGAAAATACCTGCGTCTTATCTCCGTACCGGTTATAATACGGAATGTTCATGATCTTTTCGATATCCCGGACAAAAGCAGGCCGCCAGAGATTCGCCTTATCCCTGTCCATATTTCTCCGCACCACATTTTCATCCTGAAATGCATACGGGTTCTTTCGGTTTTCTCTCCGGTCGTTTATGATCTGTTCCTGCAATTCCTGCGATAATTTATGATAATCTGGCATAGCTTCTCCATTTCATCATTCTGCTTCTTTCTCTGCTTTCTTCGCTGCTCTTTCTTCCTTCAATATATTCTGGAATTCCTTTACATCCTTTGCAATCTCGCCGCTCAGTGCAAGCAGGCAGATGAGATTTGGAACTGCCATTAACGCATTTGCAATATCCGAAAAGCTCCAGACAATATCCAGCGTCATGGTAGCGCCGATATACACGATCAGGGAGAATATGATACGATATACCATGTTATACTTATGCGTTTTCAGAAGGTATTCAAAAGCTTTCTCTCCATGATACTCCCAACCCAGAATGGTGGAGAATGCAAAGAGTGCAATACCGATACATACCAGCCAGCCGCCGACGTCTCCAAGAACTGTACGGAAAGCAAGGATCGTAAGAGGCGCACCCTGTACCAGTTCTTTATATTCATAACTGCCGTCTTCTGAGAAAAGATAATAGTTGCCCGCCTCATCCGACCATGTACCGGAGAAAGCGCCGGAAACGCCCGGAAGTTCTCCTGCCGAAGCATCCAGCTTCTCTGTGTCCGTTACCGGACAAAGCGCAATATCTGTTGTATTCCCGTCAATGCCGTGAAGCAAAACGCCGTCTTCCGTAAATTTGTATGTATAATTTGCAGTTTCTAATTTATCGTCACCGGCTTCTGTTATGATACAGATCTGATTATCAGCCAGTATATAATCTCCGACTGCCTTTGTATCTGTAGTGCCAAGTACGCCGGAGCTTGCAATACAAAGACCGGTGATCGTACATACGACGATCGTGTCCCAGAAGGTGCCGGTCATATTGATATAACCCTGACGGACCGGATGATCTGTCGTAGCGGCTGCTGCCGTAATTGCAGCGGAACCCATACCTGCTTCATTGGAAAATACGCCGCGGGCAACACCAAAACGCATAGCATTCATCATGGAAGCTGTGATCATTCCGCAGAGACCGCCTCCGACTGCTTTAACGCTGAACGCCATCTTGAAGATCATAGCGACGCCGCTCGGAATCGCCGAGATATTTCCGATAATTACGATCAGTCCGGCTATTACATAAAAAATAGCCATAAACGGTACAACAACGGAAGACACTTTGGAAATCGTTTTGATACCGCCGACGATAATAATCAGAGAAAGAACTGTGAGTACGATACCGGTTGCAACGATCGGAATATGAAATGTAGAATGCAGGGAATCGGAAATCGAGTTTGCCTGCGTCATATTACCGATACCAAAGGAGGCGATAACCGCAAATAATGCAAACAGCCAGCCCAGAACAACGCCCACTTTTTTATGCTTAAACGCCTTTTTCATCGTATACATCGGACCGCCGGACATTTCACCTTTTTCATTCACTACCCGGTATTTGATCGCCAGCATACATTCACTGAACTTGGAAGTCAGTCCGAAACAGGCGGATATCCACATCCAGACCAGAGCGCCCGGACCACCGGACACCATGGCGGTCGCAACGCCGACGATATTACCGGTTCCGATCGTAGCTGCAAGCGCCGTCGTAAGTGCTGAAAACGGAGAAATATCTCCCGTTCCACGACTTTTCTTTCGTGCTTCTTTACTCAGCGTGCTCTTTATGGCATAGCCGAGGTTTCTCCATGTCATGAATCGAAGCCGGACGGTCAGGAAAATACCGGTACCTACAAGCAGAACCAGCATAACCGGGCCCCATACGAAATCATCAACGATGGTTAAAATGTTGGTTAATGTTTCCATGTCTTTTTCTCCTTCATTTGCTGTCTTTCTTATGTGAAAAAAGGGCAATGAAGCCACATTTCAGTGACCTCATTGTCCTCTTACTCACATGACTTAATTCTCGGTATCATTCTAACCAGAGATTAAGTATCTGTCAAGAAAAAATTACCAATGCGCCTTTATATTCCCTGCCCGTTTTCTAGGGTTTATTCGTTTTTTCCATACCGGAAACCATAGCTGCAGCAAGTACCAGGATCATACCGAGAATCGTTGTGACAAACAGCTTTTCATGAAAGAAACAGATACCCAGAAGAGACGCCGTGACCGGCTCTATACACGCCAGCACAGCCGCCTTCCCGTTTTCCATATATGAAAGTCCCACTGTATAGATCAGATATGGGATCACGGTACTGACAACGGCAAATACAAGGGAAAATCCGGTCATCTTCATATCCCCGAAGCTTACTTTCAGAATTTTTCCCTGATCTGCAAAGAAAACGCTTCCAACCGAAGCAAAGAGAAATGTATAAAATGTGATCGTCAGACTCCTATAGCCCCGCTCCAAAGCGAAGCGGCTGAAAATCGAGTACAGAGCATATCCCAGACCTGCTGAAAGTCCGATCAAAACGCCAAAAAACGTTACAGACTCTCCGCTGCCAAAAGCGCCGGTTACCAGCACACAGCCGATAAATGCGCTAATAAGTGTGAAAAACTTTTTCTTTGTCAGTTTTTCCTGAAAGAAAAGCCGTGATAAGAGTATGACAAATACCGGCGACGTATACAAAAGGATAGCGGCGACGGCAAGAGAAGTCATAGTAATTGCTTTGAAATAGCAGAAATTAAAAAATACGATACTGCAGATTCCAGTTCCAAGAAAACACCAGATATCTTTCAATCGGATACGGAAAAGCTTCCGGTCATAAACCAAAAGCACCGGAACCATAAGGACCGCAGTAAGAATACAGCGCAGACAGACAATATCCATGGAAGAAAGGCCGGCTGCGTGAAAACGTCTGACAAAAAGCCCCATGCTACCCCACAGGATTCCGGCAAGGAAAACGAATATTGGCGCTATTTTCCTCATTTCCGGTCATCCTTTGTCGGACGGATATTGGATTCAAATATTTTGTTGTAACCCAGCCAGTCTCCCTTTTCCTTGTGGTTTTCCAGAAGTTCCGTAAAGGTCTGGATCTTTGCGTCTGTATTATCCGCATAAGCCAGCGCAACCGCTTCTATAAGTGCCGGTTTTTTCGGGGAGCCGAACTCCAGCTCTCCATGATGAGAGAGGATGCAGTGCAGAAGCTCATTTGCAAGCATTTCCGGAAAATCCTCTATCGTCTTTATCCGTTCCCG
This sequence comes from uncultured Lachnospiraceae bacterium, assembly GCA_947631605.1. Taxonomy (GTDB): domain Bacteria; phylum Bacillota; class Clostridia; order Lachnospirales; family Lachnospiraceae; genus CANRMC01. The sequence goes on along the minus strand of CANRMC010000041.1, from coordinate 14,143 downwards.
AAGCATCATGGCGCCCATGACAATATGACCTACCAACTGACCTTCATCCGTATAATCATTCTCCGGAAATCCCGATAATTCATCTACCTTCCCAATATCATGGAATATGGCCGCCGTCAAAAGAAGGTCGCGGTTTAAGATCGGATAATGCCCCGCGTAAAAATCACAGAGCTGCGCCACTGAAAGCGTATGTTCCAACAGGCCGCCGATAAAACCATGATGGATGGATTTTGCCGCGCTATGCTTCCGGAAGCGTTGCGCAAAGTCGGTATCATCCACAAAAAAACCGGTAAGAAGACGGTTTAAATGCGGTTCCCTGACACTTTGGATCAGAGCAAGAAGCGTCTGAAACATCACATCCGGATCCTTCTTCGTGCAAGGCATATAGTCAGAAACGTCATATTCTCCTTCATCTGCCACGCGCACCCGTTTTACATTTAATTGAAGCGCGTCGTTGAAGCTCGTCACCTGACCTTCTACATGAATATACTGCATGGGTTCAAAATGTCCGATCCCGTTATTCAGATCCCAGATTTTCGCATCCAGCATTCCTGTTTTATCCTGCAGCGTGAGGCTGTAGTAAGTCTTCCCCGCTTTCGTCTTTGCCGTCACTTTAGTCTTACAGAGATAAACCTCGGACAGCATTTCTCCTTCCCGCAGTCCATTTATGTAATTCATAACCGATATCTCCTTTACGAACATTTTTGCTTGTAATAGAATAGCACAAGATTGCTCCGCTTACAATCGGATTTCTTCCATATTTTTTGCTTTATCTTTTCCTTAAAATAGATTATGATACATATATGAATAAACGAACATTAAGAATTCTGGAATTTTATAAAATAACTGAGACGGTTTCCTCTTATGCGGCGTCGCCTATGGCAAAGAAGCGGTGCCTTGGCATGAAACCCCGCAGGAACGCCGCCGAGATTCATGCTCTGCAAAAAGAAACAAGGGATGCTCTGCTCCGGATGAACCGGAACGGAAGCATATCCTTTGCCGGCGTGCGGGACTTAACTGCCTCTATCCGCCTTCTGGAAATACAGTCCTCTCTTTCCGCAACGGAACTTCTGGATATTTCCGCCCTTTTGGAAACAGCAGACACTGTTAAAAAATATGGCGGCGATTCTGATTCACAGGAGGATGAGATTTTTACCGACTCTCTCTCCGCCCGTTTTGAAGACCTCCGTCCGCTGGAGTATTTATCAGGCGAAATAAAAAGATGTATTCTGTCGGAGGATGAGATTGCAGATGACGCTACTTCTCATCTGAAATCTATCCGCAGGGAAATCCAAAAGACGAATGGCGAGATCCACAGGCAGCTTGATAAAATGATAAAGAGCGGCGAGAACCAGACCTATCTGCAGGACAGTCTGGTTACCATGCGAAACGGAAGATATTGTATTCCGGTAAAGCAGGAATACCGTTCCAGGATCGCCGGTATGATCCACGACCAGTCCCAGAGCGGCTCCACCCTGTTTATCGAACCAATGGCGGTTGTCAATCTGAATAATAAGATCAAAGAATTAGACAATGAAGAACATATGGAGATTGAGAAGATCCTTGCCGACCTCAGTCACATGGCTTCCGAGGCCGTCGAAGATATTTCCGTCAACCTGAAAACTCTGACAGACCTTGATTTCATCTTTGCCAAAGCAAAATATGCGGCAGACTGCCGTGGTACGGAACCGATATTCAATACAGAGGGCATAATCGATATTAAACAGGGCAGACACCCGCTGCTCGATCCACATACTGTTGTTCCCATTGATATAAAACTGGGCGATGATTATGATCTTCTGATCATCACCGGTCCGAATACCGGCGGCAAGACAGTCGCCCTGAAAACCCTAGGTCTCTTTACACTGATGGGGCAGGCGGGACTACATATCCCTGCCATGGAGGGTTCTTCTCTCTCCGTCTTTCAGGATGTATTTGCCGATATCGGAGACGAACAGAGCATTGAACAGAATCTCTCCACCTTCTCTTCTCATATGAGCAATATCATTTATATCGTAAACCATGCCTCCGCCGAGAGCCTGTGCCTCTTTGACGAACCGGGCGGCGGTACGGATCCGGTAGAGGGCGCCGCCCTTGCGATCTCCATCCTGTCTTACCTGAAAGATCTGGGTGCAAAATGCATGGCGACTACCCATTATCCGGAGCTGAAAACTTTCGCTCTGTCGGAAGAAGGCGTAGAAAATGCTTCCTGTGAATTTGACGTTTCCACCCTCCAGCCTACCTACCGGCTGATGCTGGGGATTCCCGGAAAATCAAACGCTTTTGCAATATCCAAACGGCTGGGACTTCCGGAACCGATCATTTCTTCCGCCAGAGAGCGGATTGACAAAAATACTGTCAATATGGAAACTTTGATCGCCGGTCTGGAAGCAGAGAAGAAATCCGTAGAGCAGAGCCGGACGGAAATAGAAACATACAAAGCGGACATTGAAACCATGAAGCGGCGGCTCGCAGAAAAAGAAGCTTCCCTTACGGAAAAGAAAGAGGACATCCTGCGTGACGCAAGGGAGGAGGCACGTCTCATTCTGGACGAAGCCAAAGAAACCGCCGACGCCGCAATACGGGATTATAACAAATGGAGAACCAATCCAAATAAAGCAGATCCGAAAGAAATGGAAGAAAAAAGGACCGCTCTCCGCAACCGGATGAAGTCTTATGAAGATACAAACCATACAAAAAAGCAGTCAAAAACTTCCGGACACAAAGCCGCCGATTTCCATATCGGAGATGCGGTCGAAGTTATCAGTATGAATACCAAGGGCACAATCGCCGAACTTCCGGACAGCAAAGGAACCGCCCTCGTTCAGATGGGGATCTTAAGCGTCCGGCTTCCGATCAGCGACCTTATCATAGTTCCGGAAGAAACCGTTTTACTCTCCGGTCAGGGAATCGGCAGACAGAAAAAAAACAGCAGTACCATACAAGCCGGCGCCGGAGATATGGGAAAATCCTATACCTTTACTCCAAAAATAAACCTGTTGGGAAAGACCGTCGAAGAAGCTGTGGCGGAACTGGATAAATTTCTCGATGACGCAGTTCTCTCCCACGCTTCCAGCGTAACCATCATTCATGGCAAAGGAACCGGCGCTTTGCGCAAGGGCGTCCATGAATATCTGAAACATCAGAAAATGGTCCGCAGTTTCCGCTCAGGAGAATTTGGTGAAGGAGACGCAGGCGTAACTATTGTTGAGCTATAAACCGCGTAAAGTGAATTAGGAGGTAAACACGTGGAAAAACAGAAAATTCTCATCGTAGATGATGACGAAAATATTGCAGAGCTGATCTCACTGTATCTGGTGAAAGAATGCTTTGACACAAAAACAGCCGGTGACGGCGAATCAGCCCTTGCCCTTGTGGACAGTTATTCTCCGGATCTTATCCTGCTGGATCTTATGCTGCCGGGAATCGACGGTTACGAGGTCTGCCAGAGAATACGTAAAACAAAAGATACTCCGATCATCATGCTCTCTGCAAAAGGGGAAGTTTTTGACAAAGTACTCGGTTTAAAACTCGGCGCCGACGACTATATCATCAAACCGTTTGATTCCAATGAACTGGTAGCGAGAGTCCGGGCAGTATTACGGAGAGCTGCTACCACCCCGACCGAAAGCGACCCTGCGCAGAATACCGATTTTGAACATACCGGTCAGTTTGTGGAATACAAAAATCTGATCGTCAATATTTCCAACTACACCGTCACCTATGAAGGACAGTTGATCGACATGCCGCCGAAGGAGCTGGAACTTCTCTATTTCCTTGCCAGCAAGCCAAATCAGGTATTTACCAGAGAGCAGCTTCTCAGCCAGCTCTGGGGATATGATTTCATGGGCGACACCAGAACGGTTGACGTTCATATCAAACGGCTCCGTGAGAAACTCAGTGATAAATACGGCTGGTCCATTACCACCGTATGGCGTATCGGATACAAATTCGAGGTGAGATAAATGCAGCATTCCATACTGGACCGGATCTATCTTTCATTCCTGTTGATCCTTCTGGCTTCTTTCACGGTACTGATCATCTATACCTCACGCGCCACCAGAACCTCCATGATGTCTGAGAAATCCGAAACATTGATGAACGAGGCGAAGCTGATCGCTTCGCAGACGGTAGCCGGGTATCTGACCGGAATTTATACGGAGGAGGAACTGACCGACTACTTCAACTACTATTCGATTGGCTTAAACGCCGATATCTGGTATACCGACAAGGATGGTAATATCATTGCCTATTCCAAAAGCGATAAGTATAAACGGCTTCCTGCCAGTATATATTCTCTGGATCCGGAATACCGCTTAGATTCCAGTTTTACAACATTTGGAAAATTTTACGACATCTATTCCGACAACATGATCTCTATCAATGTTCCGGTCCATCTGGCTTCTTTTACAGAAACAGGCGATGCCGAACAGGAGAATACCGGCGCTTTAATCATACATACATCCAGTGAACAAATCAACAATCTGGTAAAAAATATTTTCGGTATTATCTACCTTCCATGCCTGATCATTATCATCATAGCCTTCGCTTTTCTGGGAACGATCTCCAGAAAAGTCATACAGCCGGTTAAGCGGCTGAGCGCTGTTGCACATGAATATTCCAAAGGAAATTTTGATGTAAAAACAGATATCGAATCAAAAGATGAGCTCGGCACCCTTGCCCAGTCCATGGAATCCATGGCAAGTGACCTTTCCCGTCTGGAGGAATACCGGAGGGATTTCATTTCCAACATTTCCCATGATTTCCGCTCTCCTCTTACTTCCATTAAAGGCTACATCGAAGCTATGCTGGATGGTACGATTCCGGAAGATATGCAGGGACGTTACTTAAATATCGTACTGAACGAAACCAAGCGTCTGACTAAGCTTACGAGCGGTCTTCTGGATATGAATAATCTGGAAACCTATGGGCCATATCTGAAATTAAGCGATTTTGACATTATTGACGTAATAAAATCTACCATCAATACATTTGAGATTAAATGCATTGATAAAAATATTGCCATTTACATGAATAACCATGCAATAAACACGGTTGTGACTGCGGATAAAACCAAAATCCAGCAGGTTATTTACAACCTGATCGACAATGCTATCAAATTCACGCCAAGCGGCAAAAAAATCTTTGTAACCATCAAGGAAAAGAATGAGAAAATCTTTGTTTCCGTAAAAGATGAAGGAATCGGCATGGACGACGAAACTCAGAAGCAGATCTGGACGCGGTTCTTCAAGGGCGATCCTTCCCGCGGAAAGGACAAGCAGGGCACCGGGCTGGGCCTTGCCATTACAAAAGAGATCATAAAGGCGCACAATGAAAATATTGACGTTGTCAGTACGGAAAGCGCCGGAAGCGAATTTACATTCTCATTGACAAAAAAACAGGAAGCAGCAAAGGAGGAGGGTTAATTTCCCTCCTCCCAGCTATGTCTGTGTAGATTTCCTTCGATTTCCAATCTTGGGAACCCCTGCTGCCGCAGCGCCTCATACAGCACGATGGCTACGGAATTTGACAGATTCAAGGAACGGATATCCGGAAGCATGGGAATCCTGATACAGGTTTCCTTATGTTCCAGCAGAAGCTCTTCCGGAATTCCCGCGCTTTCTTTTCCGAACATGATAAAGCAGTCCGGTTCATACTGCACATCTGTATATTTCTGCCTTGCCTTCGTTGTCGCCATATATAGTTTGGCATTCGGATTCTTCTCACAAAAATCATGAAAATCCAGATACGTAAATACTTCCAGTTTATCCCAGTAATCCAGCCCTGCCCGCTTCAACTGCTTTTCACTGATCCGGAACCCCATAGGTTCGATCAGATGCAGCCTCGCTCCCGCCGCTACGCAGGTACGTCCGATATTTCCCGTATTGGCAGGCATTTCCGGTTCATGAAGCACAATATTTAACATGATGATTTCTCATTTCTAAGTTTTGTAATAAATCTTTCAATCCTTCCCATTGCTTCCCGAAGTTCGTCAATGGAATACGCATAAGAAATACGTAAGAAACCTTCCCCGCAGTCGCCAAAAGCATTTCCCGGTACAACCGCCAGCTTTTCTTCCTGCAGAAGCCGGTTTGCGAATTCATCACTGGTAAGACCGAATTCCCTGATACATGGGAATACATAAAAAGCTCCAAACGGCTCAAAACAAGGAAGTCCCAATTCCTCAAACTGTTTCATCAAAAACCGCCTCCGCTTATCATAGGACTGGCGCATACGCTCGATATCCTTATCCCCTTCGCGGATAGCGTTCACAGCCGCATACTGGCTGGTTGTCGGCGCGCACATAATGGCAAACTGATGGATCTTCGTCATCTGTTCCGCGATCAAAGCCGGCGCCAGCGCATAGCCCAACCGCCAGCCGGTCATTGCATAAGCTTTGGAAAAGCCGTTTACGATCACTGTCCGCTCCGCCATGCCCGGCAGGGAACCTATGCTGCAATGCTTCTCTGTTCCATATGTAAGTTCCGAATAAATCTCATCGGAAATGACGATCAGGTCTTTCTCCACTGCGATTTCTGCGATCGGAAGCAGATCCTCTCTTGTCATAACTGCACCGGTTGGATTGTTCGGATAAGAAAGGATCAGTATCTTACTCTTTTCCGTCAAAGCATCCAGCAGCTCCTCCGGTTTTAATTTGAACTGATTCTCATTCTTTAACGGAATGGACACCGGAACGCCCCCTGCCAGCTCAACGCATGGAAGGTAGGAAACATAACAAGGTTCCGGAATGATCACTTCATCGCCCGGATTGATCATGGCACGAAGGGCAAGGTCAATACCTTCGCTGCCGCCGACGGTGATCAGACATTCCTTTCTCGGATCAAAATGCACCTCGTATTTTTGCTCATACCATTTGCAGATTTCTGTCCGAAGTTCCAGAAGTCCGGAGTTGGAGGTGTAAAATGTCTTTCCTTTTTCCAGAGAATAGATACCCTCGTCGCAAATGTGCCAAGGCGTATCAAAATCCGGTTCTCCAACGCCCAGAGAGATAGCTTCCGGCATTTCACTGACAATATCAAAGAATTTCCGGATCCCGGAAGGTTTTATTTGTACTACTGTATTAGAAAGTGGATTTTTCATGGCATTATCTGTATCCTTTCATCTTCATCATCTTCAACCTCAAACATTACGCTGTGATCCTTGTATTTCTTCAGTACAAAATGGGTTGCCGTACTGAGAACGGATTCCATAGGCGCAATCTTTGCCGCTACAAAATGCGATACTTCTTTCAGAGTCTGTCCCTCAATCGTAACGATCAGATCCGAGGAAGAACCCGACAGAAGATACACTGAGCTTACTTCTTCGAACTTGCTGATCCTTTCTGCGGTCCGATCAAAGCCTTCTCCCCGCATCGGAGATACTTTCAGTTCGATCAATGCCGTAACTTTCTCATCCGGCATTTTATCCCAGTCAACCATGGTATGATAACCACAGATTATCTTCTCTTTCTCCATCGCCTTGATCTCCGCGGCGACCGCCTCCTCCTCCGCGCCAATCATAGCTGCTATTTCTTTTTCGGTCAATCTGCTGTTTTTTTCCAATAAATTCAAAATTTCTTCTCTCATGATCACACCTATGGTCCTTTCTTAAAAAATTTTATATATTTCATCTCCGTCCGGCGGCAAAAGATGCCTTCGCATATTTAACGCCTCCGAGACTACGATTTTTTCTTTCTGCTCCGTAAATGTACCAATGACCGAAGCGGATATTCCTTCTTTCGCAAGCGCTTCTTCCATCCTGCCCGCATCCTCTTTCGAACAGGCGATCAGAAGCGCTCCGGTTCCAAGCAGAAGATATGGATTCAGGTTATAAAACTCACACAGTTCAATTCCTTCCTGCCGGACAGGAACTTTTTCATGTTCCAGACATATTCCCAGTTTTGCGGCTTCCGCCGCCTGGGAGACGGCCCCATACACACCGCCAAACGATATGTCATGCATATAAATTGCTCCGCTTAACGCGGCTGTTTCCGCTGCATGGGTGATATCCAGATTTTCTTTCTCTATCACCGCCTCACGGATATAGCTTTCTGCAAAGCGGCTCATTAATTCATTTTTCTTTGAAGCGGCTATCAAAGAGGTTCCAAACATGCCTGCATATCCGGTCATGAGAAGACAGTCTCCGGAAACCGGTTTTCTTTGAGTCCTGCCGGCTGCTGCCCTTCCATAAGCGGTAATACTTACCGTAAACCCTGTCACGGAACTGCTCACTTCCGTATGTCCGCCCAGAATCTGGATCTGTCTTTCGTTCGCCAGATGGTTCAGAATTTCCATTTCCCTGCGGAGACGCTGCTCCGTTTCATGGATTGGAACCAGCATAACGATATGAATCCCCACTGGTATCGCACCGGATAAAGCAAGCTGGTTCATCGCCCGCTGATATGCCATTTCCGAAACCGTAATATCCATATCGGAATAAGGAAGTCTGTCGTCTGCGATTCCATGGGTTATGACCATCTCGCCAAGAGCAGAAAAATCATGCCCGACGCCTGCTCCATAGGTAAGATCTTTCCGGTTCCTGCGGATATGCTTCAGAATGCTCCGCTTCAAGATCATTTCTGATATGCTGCCCTGATTCATTTCATTATCCTGTTTCTGTTTGTCGCCTGCCATTTGTACCACCTGTCTGTCATGGTTCTGTTTATTGCGGCGCGGGTGTTTCCGAAACTGGTGACTGCGTCGTTGGCGCTTCCGTTGGCGGTGCCTCTGTCGGCGGTGTTTCCGTTGGCGGTGCCTGCGTCGTCGGTGCTTCCGTTGGCGGTGCCTGCGTCGTCGGTGCTTCCGTTGGCGGCGCTTCCGTTGGTGGTGCCTCTGTCGGAGCCTCACTCGGAGTTTCCTCCGAAGATGCCTCTTCTTCCGGCGGTCCTACCGAAACATAATTCGGTGCCGCCCGATAACTGCTCTTATTCACTTGTACGGATTCTGTCAGTTCACCATTTATATAGATATTTTTCCACAATTCCGCCACATAACCGGTATGCGCTTTCTGGGTAACTTTTCGTTTTCCCGGCGGAAGCGTCGGATCTTCTTCCTCTACATCTGCCCCCGGTGATATCACGCTTATTGTTTTTGATACAAATTCTATCTTTCGATTTGACGGCCGGTATTCCTTGCCGTAGATCCGGTAAGTGACATACCCTCCGGAATAAGTTCCTTCGATATAAATCGGCGCGTCTGTATTATTCACGAATTTCAGATCCAGTACGTCGCCGGCGATCGCCGCATCCGAAGAAAGCGGAACATAACTGACCGTCAGTCCGTGATTATTTCTCTGCGTCACCTGAAGTTCCGCCCGAATGACCGCGTTGTAAAGCGTTGTTGCCACCTGACATACGCCGCCTCCTACACCGTCGACCAGCTTACCGCCCACATACTGTCCTCCGGTATGGTACCCGTTCGCAGTTGTACGCGGTCCCATAGCTTTGTTGACCGAAAACTGCTCTCCCGGATAAATAATGCTTCCATTGATCAGGTCGGTTGCACGCTGAATATTTTTCATTCTTCCTGATGCACTGCTGTAGTTCGTCGTATATTCGCCCAGACAATCATGAATCTCGCTGAGCTGGCGGACACGCTCGCTGACGCCGTTTTCGTCAATCAGAAGTTCAGTCTGAACCGCATCCCCGGACCATTCTGACTTCAAAAGTTCATCAATCGCTTCAACCGTCTTTACCGTATCAATACATACGCCGGAATCTTCCGGAATGACAGAAACACTGCCATCTAATTCCTTCACCAGTTTTACGCCGGAGCCGATTCCGTTTATCTGATCGCCAATCTGTTTTTCAACGACATTCTCAAGACCGGACGGTGTTACGGACTTTTCGATCTCAAGAGAGATATCCTCTGTTTCCAGACTCCGGATCTCCTTATACCGTTTCAGGATATCACCGGAATTTCCGATACCGGCAGCCTTTTCTACCACTTCTTCCGCATTATCCTTATAACCAAGCTCTGAAAGCGGTGCGCTTACATTTCCCCTGCTGCTGGTAAGCGTAATGTTCGCAGACGCATATTTTTCTGACAATGTACGGATCGTGTCCCGTGCCGCCTCATAAGTCATACCGCCAATGTCCACGCCGTCTACGGATATATGGTCGCGGATTATGATCCCGGAATATGCGTCACCCCCGGTTGCGTCGGCCGGTTCAGCATTTGCCGCCGTTACAGGCATCAAAAGACTGAACGCCAGTAAAAGACCGATTGCTTTCCTCCATTTCATTCCTGACTTTCCCATTTTCTTCTCCCTCAGATTATAATGCTGTAATAAGCAGACTGATGATCATTGCCAACGCGATCACCGCACAGATAATGCCTGCTGCTACTCTCTGCCATTTTTTCTTTCCGTTTCGACCGAAATTAATCATTATTTCCCTGCTCCTTTACTTTCCTTTGTTCTGCCCGGACATACCGCATACAGCACACACTCGCTGCACTTCGGCCGTCTGGCTATACATACTTTTCTTCCATGGGTAATGATCTGCATATTATATAAGATCCACTGCTCTTTCGGCAGTACTTTCATCAGATCATATTCTATCTTCTCCGGATCCTGCTCTTTCGTAAGTCCGAGCAGATTGGAGATCCGTTTTACATGAGTGTCAACAACAATACTGGCTTCTCCGAAAATATTCCCGCGGATCACATTTGCGGTCTTTCTTCCTACGCCGTCCAGCGCTGTAAGCTCCTCGATCGAAGACGGAACCTCGCCGTTATGCCGTTCAATGATCTGTTTCGCGCATCCGATAATATTCTTTGCCTTATTTTTATAAAAACCCGTCGAAAATATATCCTGTTCCAATTCTTTTATATCGGCGTTGGCAAAAGCATAAACATCCGGATATTTTACAAACAGATCCTTGGTTACAATATTTACTCTGTCATCTGTACACTGTGCGGACAGCATGGTTGCAACCAGAAGCTGCCATGGGGTTTCATGGTGCAGATAACAGCGTGCGTCCGTTCCATATGTTTCATTCAGGATCCTGATTATTTCACTGACTCTTTCCTTCTTCGTCATTGAAATCTCCTTTCCTGCCCGCCAGATAATCCACAAACTGCTGGGCGGTCCGTCCGGATATTCCTCCGTGGGACAGTTCCCATGCATTTGCCTGCCGGAGCAGTTCTTCTTCCGTAATCTGAATCTCCGGATACCGTTTGGCAAGCGTAGATACGATATTGAAATATTCCTTCTGATTCGGCTTCGTAAATCCTATCGTTACGCCAAAACGGTTCACCAGAGACAGTTTTTCCTGCATGGTATCGGAATGGTGAAGTTCCATATCCATGTCGCTTCTGTCATTCCATGTTTCCTTGATCAAATGCCTGCGGTTGGAAGTTGCATAGATCAAAACGTTATCCGGTCTTGATTCCAGGCCTCCTTCAATCACAGCTTTCAGATATTTATATTCAATCTCAAATTCCTCAAAGGACAGATCATCCATATAGATCACGAATTTATAATTCCGGTTCTTGATATGGGAAATGATCGGGGACAGGTCTTCAAACTGATGCTTATATATTTCAATCATACGGAGTCCCTGCTCATAATATTCATTGATGATCGCCTTGATACTTGTGGACTTACCGGTTCCGCTGTCGCCATAGAGAAGAACGTTATTTGCCCGTCTTCCCTCCACAAAAGCTTCCGTATTCTCCCGGAGTTTCTGCTTCTGCAATTCATACCCCACAAGATCCTCCAGCATTACCTTGTCAGTATTATTGATCGGAACAAATTCCAGTTCACCGGAAGCGTCATGACGGATGCGGAATGCTTTATTTAGACCGAACATCCCGACGCCGAATCTCCGATAAAAATCCGTCACGATATCAAATACTTCTTCGCCTGTCTCTGCGGCGGCGATCCGGTCGCTGATCTCACGAACCTTCCAGCTTACATTTTGGTTATACATCTGTTCTTTCTTCTGAATGGACTGGTAATGGGTGATCGTAGTAAAGCAGTCAATATCCAGTCCCTGTTCCAGACGGGAAAAATCATAATGAAACAGCCGTTTGAATATTTTCATGTCATTCAGGGCGAATTTATTCACGCTTCCATGGTTTGCCCCTACTTTCTCGCAGGTCAGCGTAAACGGATTTTCATTCATGATGAGAAGAAACGTCAGATAATCCTGCCACAGGTTCTTATCAAACCCATAACTTGTGGCAATCTCAAGCAGACGCCGGATCTGCTCATAAATCCTGCTCACCAGATGTTCTTTCTCATCCAGATCATTATCAAAGTCATGAATAATGGCAGAAATCCGGTACAGAATACTATCGTCTCCCAGTTCCCGGTACATCGTAAGTTTTGGTATTTCCGTATACATATGCATACCTTCTATTCTAAATAAATTCAGTCAGAATAACTTTACCACTTTTAAGCGGAACATTCAACAATTCATAGTGAAAATAACGGGAATTTTATACAAAATACTTATTTGCAAATCGCTTGCTATTTGCAAGCAGATCGTTTATAATAATTAAGGAGGTGATAATTATGGCAAAAACATCTAACGTATTTGCGAGAGTGGAACCGGAATTAAAAGAACAGGCAGAAAACATATTAAACCAGCTTGGCATCCCTATGTCAAATGCGGTAAGCATGTTTTTAACACAGGTTGTTATTCAAAGAGGCATCCCATTTGAGATAAAGCTCCCTACAAAGAAACCTCTTGCGCTGGGCGACTTATCAAAGGAACAACTGGATGGGGAAATTACGAAAGGTATAGCTGATATAGATAATGGCAGAGTCTATTCAGCAGAAGCAGTTTTTGAGGAAATGCACAAGTCTTACGGTATATGAATTGGAAAATAAATTATTCAGCACAAGCGCTTGAAGATTTAAAAGCAGTCTATGAATATATTGCTTTTGAATTGCTTGTTCCGGAAACTGCGCGCGGTCAGGTCAAAAGAATTATGGATTCTATAAACAAACTTGACGAGATGCCAATGATGTATAAGTCCTATGACGAAGAACCATGGAAATCCAGAGGATTGCGCGTATTTCCCATAGATAATTATATCGTGTTTTATCTGCCAGCAAAAGACTCAAGAACCGTAAATATTGTCCGCATTATTTACGGGGGAATGGATATATCAAAGCAATTAGAAAAGAATACCACATTACCAAAACAGATATAGATATATCCGACTACAATAACAATTGATTATACAAGCAGGAACGAAAGGAGTACGCGACATGAATCAGCCTGAACCGATCATCTATCATATAGATGTTAATTCTGCCTTCTTATCGTGGGAAGCCTCGTATCGGGTAAATGTCCTCGGAGAAACTACGGACCTGCGGGATATTCCTTCCGCAGTCGGAGGGAACCGGGAAACCCGTCATGGCATTATTCTGGCGAAATCTGTTCCTGCGAAAAAATACAATATCCATACCGGTGAACCGGTTGTAAAAGCACTGGAAAAATGTCCCGATCTGGTCTTGGTTCCGCCGGACTTCGATAAATATGTCAAATGTTCCAAAGCATTTATCGAACTTCTGAAACGTTATGCGCCGGAGGTCTACCAATACAGTATCGACGAAGCATTCTGCAATATGACCGGCACCGAAAAACTTTACGGTTCTCCCGTAACGTTTGCCTATGAACTGAAGGACATGATACGGAAGGAACTGGGCTTTACGGTAAATATCGGAGTTTCCTCCAATAAACTGCTGGCAAAGATGGCATCGGATTTTCAAAAACCGGATCGGGTACACACCCTTTTTCCAAATGAAATTTCAGAGAAACTTTGGCCGCTTCCGGTGGAAGACTTGTTCTATGTGGGCCGTCATTCCGTAAACCGTCTTCATAAACTGGGCATTTCCACCATTGGAGAGCTTGCCCATACTGATCCGGAGCTTCTCAGCCTCCATTTCAAAAAACATGGAGAGATCATGCATCAGTATGCAAATGGAATTGATAACGAATCCTTCTATCCACCGCCGGTCCAGAACAAAGGCTACGGAAATTCCATCACCATCCGTTATGACGTAGAGGACGCGGCAACTGCCAAATTGATCCTCTTGTCCCTGACGGAAACTATAGCAGCCAGGATCCGGGCGGATGAAGCTTATATCAGCGTAGTATCCGTCTCTATCGTTACCGCCTCCTTCTCCC
>CANRMC010000040.1 GCA_947631605.1 uncultured Lachnospiraceae bacterium | reverse complement strand
TTTTAATTGTCGCTATAGCTCAGCAGGATAGAGCGACCGCCTCCTAAGCGGTAGGTCGGAGGTTCGAATCCTCTTAGCGACGCGAATAGAAAAAGAACCGGCATATGCCGGTTCTTTTCTATTACCATGTTCCTATTTTCCTGTTTTCTTCAGGTAAACAACCACCCGTCTGTAAGGTTCCTCGCCTTCGCTTCTGGTTGCTACGAATTTATCGTTCTGTAAAGTCGAATGGATAATTCTTCTTTCAAACGGATTCATCGGCTCTAAAGTAAAGGATCTTCTTGTCCTCTTTACTTTAAATGCAATATTCTTTGCAAGATTCTCTAAGGTTTCTTTTCTTCTTGCCCTGTAGTTTTCCGTATCCAGTTTTACACGGATATAAGATTCGCTTTTCTTGTTTACGAATAAGCTGATCAGATATTGCAGAGAATCCAGCGTCTGTCCGCGCTTTCCAATGAGGATTCCCATTTCCGGTCCTTCCAGGTTAATATCCATAGTTTCATTTTCTTTATCATAATTGATATCGATTTCCGCCTCGATTTCCATTGCGTTGAAAATCTTTTCCAGATATTCCTTTGTATCTCTGACAATATCATTTTTAACTCTGGCTTTTATAACTGCCGGCTTTGATCCGATTCCCAAAAAGCCGGTACTTCCTTTTTCAACAATCTCTGTTTCAAGCTCTGTACTTGCGGCACCCAATTCGATCGATGCCTGAGTAATTGCTTCTTCTACGGTTTTTCCTTTGAATTCCTTGAATTCCATTACTCTTTGCCTCCTTTTTCGTTATACTGCTTCAAAGCATTCGCCTTGGCAGCAATACTTCCGGGCTTATATTTCGCATTATTGGATGAGTTGTTGACCGAGGTACTGGAAGTATAATTCTTTAATCGCGTAGATGTAATCTTTTCCATATTTGCCGGCTGTGATTCTTCATTCTGCATTCCGGCTGCCTCGGACAAACGATCCATAAATGATTTTTTGCCTTTCGCCTTATCACGCGCTATCTTCTTAGCTGCTTTTTCCTTTGCTTTCTCGACGATCCGATCCATATCGCAATGATCAAAATAAAGATTTGTAAAATAAGTGGTTAAGAAACTGATCAATGCACCGATTGCCCAGTAAAGACCAACGCCCACAGGCACGTTGATACATACCATAAATGAGAATATAGGCATGATCTTTGTCATAGTCCGCATCATATTCATAGACTGATCCTGCTGCGGATCTCCGGTTGACTGCATTGGCATGACAGTCATACTTAAATATTGAAATACCAAGGATGCGATCGGTACAAGCAACGCCCACGTCAAACGGAATCCCGGTACTTCTGCCATATTGATTCCAAAAATAAAGCTGTTTACTTCATGGATCTGCTGAATATTCTGTGTAATGACCGCAGAGCCTGCATGGAATGAATCCACAAGCTGGTTCATAAGATCCGTACTGCACTTATACAGAACGTCGATCACGTTATTTAAACTGTAATTTGTTTCCGTAAGTCCTGTAACGGCAATTTTATTATCTTTTACAAACTGTGCAATCTGGGTAAAATGCGTACTGTCTCCGTCAATTGCAGTTGCAATCGGAAGAAACAGATTTCTTACTTTATCTACATATGCCGGAATATTCTGTATTACGTAATACAAAGAGAAAAATATCGGAATCTGAATCAGGGAGGTTAAACAGCCCGATGTCATTTTTATTCCGTATTCTTTCTGTAACTCCTGAATCTCCTGATTCTGCTTCATCATGGAAGCCTGATCTTTCTTGCCCTTATACTTCTTGTATATTTTCTTGAATTCAGGCTGCAAATGCTGCTGAATCTTTGAAGATTTCGTGGATTTCAAGCTAAGAGGATACATACATAATCTTACAAAAAATGTAAAGATTATGATACAAACTGCGATGTTCTCAATGCCGACGCTGCTTAACAGATTATAAATGCCGTTTAATATCCAACCTAATAATCTGCAAAGAGGTCCCATGATCAAACCATCTCTCTGAGTTAATAGCATTTCTTCCTCCTTTATGGGACAGGATCATATCCTCCCTCTGAAAATGGATTGCATCTTAAGATTCTCCATATCGTCAGTCGGGTACCTTTGAAAAATCCATATTTTTCATATGCCTCGATGGCATACTCCGAACATGTCGGATAAAAAATGCATGTCCCATGTCTCTTTAGGGGTGACAAATATTTTCGATACCATTTAATCAAATAAATACAAACTCTTTTCATAAGCAATTCTTCTCATTTAAAATATGATGGAGAGAACACAGATGAAGGAATGCGGATTCGATATCCTTATATCCCTTCCCTTTTGCATTCACTCTTGCTACGATTACCATATCATAGCCTTGCTTCAAGTTATCTTTATTCAATCTGTAGCTTTCCCGGATCAAACGTACAATGCGGTGACGAACCACACTGTTGCCAACTTTTTTACTTACAGAGATTCCAATTCTACTGCATCCCTCGTCGTTGGCTAAGAGATACATCACTAAATATTTATTGGCAAACGATTTTTTGTGGTCATAGACCCTGCCAAACTCTCTGTAATTTTTAAGTGTATTTATATTTTTCATAATACTTTCGGGAACCTACTAAAAATAAAAGGTCACAGGCTATGTGACCTAGGCTGATAATACTTTTCTGCCTTTTGCTCGTCTAGCTGATAATACTTTTCTGCCGTTCGCAGTGCTCATTCTTTTACGGAAACCATGAACTTTCGATCTTGATCTCTTCTTTGGCTGAAATGTCATTTTCATATTGATACACCTACCTTTCTATATATTTTTCCTGTTTGTAAAAACAAACACTGTTTGTAGTGACAAACATAGATTATTTTATTGGATAGCATATAAAAAGTCAAGTTTTTCTTTCCTTTTTATATAGTTTTTTTATAGAAAATATCTATAGTTGACGTAATGTTATCAACATTTTGTTATTAAATTGTTGATAACTATATGATTATTTGTTCATTTTACATTGATTTTTTGATTTCAGGCTGTTTTTTGAAAAAAAATTATCCACCAAATCTATCTTTTTTATTTACATAATTTATATTTTTTCATGAAAAGTCCAGTCCAATAAACCTTGTTTATTTTTCCATTTTAGTGTATTATATAACTATGTATGCGTATGTAAATTAAACGTTTGAAAGGTTCTATTTATATAATGAAAGAAATGATTGAAAGTAAATGGGATGAAATCTTAAATCTTCTGGAAACCAACTATGATGTCTCTAAGATCATTGTCGACACATGGATCCGTTCTCTTGAAATATATGACATAGACGATAAAATTGTTTATTTTTATGTAGATGAAAAAAGAGGCAAACATGGCGTCGAGTATCTTCATAAAAAAGGCTATGATATTTTTCTTTTATCTTCCATTCGTGAAATATTAAATGACGCGGATATTGAAATCGTAATTGACGAAAAATCCAATTATATCCGTCAAAAAACGAAAAATATATCCGAAGGAACAGAAGAAAACACCGAAAAACCTTATAGCAATGCCTATTATAATGCTGTAAGAAAAAGTAATCTCAATTCAAAATATACATTTGAAAATTTTGTCGTAGGCGATAACAACAGGCATGCCTACGCTACTTGTCTTGCCGTTGCGGATCTTCCATGTCAGGATAATTTTAATCCGCTCTTTTTATACGGAGGTTCCGGTCTTGGAAAAACCCACCTGATGCAGTCGATCGCACATTATATCCTGCAGCATGATGAAAATACCAATGTTTTATATGTTACTTCCGAGACGTTTACAAATGATATTATTTCCGCCATTCAAAGAAATAAAACCGATGAATTCCGCGCAAAGTACCGTCAAGTAGACG
This sequence comes from uncultured Lachnospiraceae bacterium, assembly GCA_947631605.1. Lineage (GTDB taxonomy): Bacteria > Bacillota > Clostridia > Lachnospirales > Lachnospiraceae > CANRMC01. The sequence goes on along the minus strand of CANRMC010000040.1, from coordinate 15,094 downwards.
TTCTTCTGATCGATGATATTCAGGAGATCATCGACAGAGAGAGAACGCAGCAGGAATTCTTCAATACTTTCAATTTTCTTTACGAAGCAAAAAAGCAGATCATCATTTCGTCAGATAAACCGCCAAAGGAGATTAAATCTCTGGAAGAGCGTCTCCGTTCCAGATTTGAATGGGGTGTGCCGATCGACATTCACGCACCGGACTATGAAACCCGTATGGCAATTCTTAGAAATAAAGCTGAATTAAATGGACTTACAAATATTCCGGACGAGGTATTTAAATACATCGCAGAAAATATCGTTTCCAATGTTAGGGAATTAGAGGGCGCTTTAAATAAGATCAGCATTTACTCAAAGCTTTTCAACAATGTAAGCATTACTGTAGATCTGGCGGAAAGAACACTGAAAGACCTTATTTCAAAAGAAGAAAACGTGGCTATCACGCCGGAGCTGATTTTAAATACCGTAGCGGAACATCTGGAAATTTCCGTAGAGGATATACGTTCAAAGAAGCGAAGTCAGGACATCGCTATCGCCAGACAGCTTGTTATGTACCTCTGCCGCGACCTTACGGATAAAAGCCTCCAGTCGATTGGTGAGATTGTAGGAGGAAAAGACCATGCGACTGTTCATAACGGCGTAAAACGGATTGAAGAAAAAATTAAAGAGGATCCTCAATTCGCCGCAACAGTGGAAGTCATTATTAAGAAGATAAGTCCAATTAACAATTAATGTTTCAAACTGCGTTGATAAGTTGTTTTTTATTAAATTTCATATTTCATCTATGATTGACGGTATATATTTTATCAACATGGATTCACATTTCTTCACAAGCATATAAAATCATTTCTGAAAGATGAAAAATAAGCAAATGACAAGGTTCAAAGCACTTATCAACAAATAAACAGCGCCTACTATTACTACTACTGATCATATTAATTATATTTATATGTATTTTCACCCGGAAAGGAGTTATTCACTTATGCGTATTGTTTGTAACAAATCAAAACTTTCAACTGGTATTGGAATCGTTTCAAAAGCCGTTTCTACAAAGACCAGTCTTCCAATCTTAGAATGTATCTTATTGGAAGTAAAAAACGGAAAAATTAAATTAACGGCAAATGATTTAGAGATAGGAATTGAAACTTATGTAGAAGGTACGATTTTGGAAGAAGGAAAGGCAGCCGTTGAAGCAAGGCTTTTTTCTGAGATGATAAGAAAACTTCCGGACAGCGAAGTTACGATTGAAACGGAATCGGATTATAAGATTAAGATTTCATGTGAGAAGGCAGAATTCAGGATTCCTTACAAGTCCGGTGATGATTTTTCGTATCTTCCGGATATAGAAAAGGAAAAAAGTATAACGATTTCCCAGCTTTCACTTCGGGAAGTGATCAAACAGACAATTTTTTCAATTTCCGATAATGAAAATACGAAGCTTATGACCGGCGAATCTTTTGAAGTAAAGAATAATCAGTTGATCGTGGTTTCTTTGGACGGTCATCGTATTTCCATGAGGAAAATCAATCTGAAAGGTGAAAATGAAAATGTCAAAGTGGTAGTTCCGGGAAAAACTTTGACAGAGTTAAGCAAGATCATAAACGGCGGTATGGAAGATGAAGTAACCATTTACTTTTCTGATAAAAATATATTATTTGAGTTTGATGAGACAAGAGTTGTTTCCAGACTGCTGGAGGGCGAATATTTTAAGATCACCCAGATGCTTTCTATCGATCATAAGATGCTTCTTCATGTGAATAAGAAAGAATTTCTTTCCTGTATTGACAGAGCTTCTCTTCTTATTAATGAAAGTGATAAGAAACCGATCATCATTAATATTAAGAATGATAATAATATGTATCTCAGGGTAGATACCAATATGGGTTCCCTTTCAGAAGAAATTGAAATTAAAAAAGAAGGCGGAGAGATTGTGATCGGCTTCAATCCGAAATTCCTGATGGACGCCCTTCGTGTTATTGATGAAGATGAAGTTACTATTTATATGAATGATTCCAAGAATCCATGTATTATCAAAGATGAGGAAGAATCTTATATTTATGTCATTCTTCCGGTAAATATCAATGCTTCCGCTTATTGATCGTCTATCGGAAAATGAGGTCTTATTATGGAAATAATAAAATTAAGAGATGAGTACATAAAATTAGGACAGGCGTTAAAGGCTGCCAATCTGGTTTCTTCCGGCGTTGAAGCAAAGGAGTTTATCATACAGGGACTTGTGATCGTAAACGGCGAAGTGGAAACCAGACGGGGCAGGAAGTTGTATGACGGCGATGAGGTTATATTTGACGATCAGAAAATCAGTATTCAAAAATAAACAGGTTTGATATGTATATTGATTCGTTAAGACTTATTGATTATAGGAATTATGAAAAACTGGATATTATTTTCAGCAGCGGAACAAATATCTTATATGGGGATAATGCGCAGGGAAAAACAAATATTTTAGAATCTATATTTGTAGCAGCCACTACAAAATCCCACAGAGGAAGCAAAGATAAAGAAATCATCCGTTTTGGATCCGAAGAATCCCATATCCGGATCGATGTAAAAAAATATGATGTTTCCCACCGGATCGATATGCATTTAAGAAAGAATAAAAATAAAGGCGTGGCGATTGACGGACTTGCAATCCGCCGTTCGGCTGAATTATTCGGACTTATTAATATCATCTTTTTTTCACCGGAGGATCTTTCCATTATAAAAAACAGTCCGGCGGAAAGAAGAAGATTCATGGATATGGAACTCTGCCAGTTAAGCAGGATCTATTATAATAATCTGTCCAACTATAATCGGGTTTTGAATCAGAGAAATAATCTTCTGAAACAGATTTATTATGACAGAAAATTATTGGATACACTGGAAATCTGGGATGAACAATTGGCAGATTATGGTATAAAAATCATAAAAGAGAGAAATAATTTCATTATCATGTTAAATGAAATTATTCAGGATATCCATAAGAATCTTACGGATCATACAGAAAAAATTGAGATAAAATATGAAAAATCCGTAGAAGAAGATGATTTTATACAAAATCTTCTGGATAAAAGAGAAATGGATCTTCGTTATCAGAGTACGCAGATTGGTCCTCACAGAGACGATATGTCTTTTTATATTAACGATATGGATGTAAGGACATACGGTTCACAGGGACAGCAGAGAACGGTTGCGCTTTCTTTAAAGCTGGCGGAAATCCAATTAGTAAAGAATATCATAAGGGATGATCCGATCCTGCTTTTAGATGATGTAATGTCGGAGCTGGATAAAAACCGAAGGGACGCATTGCTGGACAGTATCAGAGATATTCAGACTATCATTACCTGTACAGGTTATGATGATTTTATACAGGAACGTCTTCCGATTGATAAAATTTATCATGTCAAAAACGGAAGTATTACAGAATGTAATTCAGAAAGAATTGCAAATTAGGAGGAAAAAAATGGAACAGAATGAAAATTACGGAGCGGAGCAGATTCAAATTCTGGAAGGTCTGGAAGCGGTAAGAAAAAGACCGGGTATGTATATCGGAAGTACTTCTACCCGCGGACTTCATCATCTTGTATATGAGATTGTAGACAATGCCGTAGACGAGGCGCTTGCCGGATTCTGCTCTGAAATAGAAGTTTTCATAAATGAAGATAATTCTATAACCGTTATAGATAACGGAAGAGGAATTCCTGTCGATATTCAGCAGAAGGCGCAAAGACCTGCGGTGGAAGTCGTATTTACCGTACTTCATGCCGGCGGTAAATTCGGCGGCGGGGGATATAAGGTTTCCGGCGGTCTTCATGGCGTTGGATCATCTGTCGTAAACGCATTATCTAACTGGCTGGAAGTAGAGGTATCCAGAGACGGAAAAATTTATAAACAAAGATATGAACGAGGCAAAGTTATGTATGATCTAAAAATAGTAGGAAAAACAGACCATACAGGAACAAAGGTAACATTTATGCCGGATGACACGATCTTTGATGATATTATTTATGATTTTGATACGTTAAAGACCAGACTTCGGGAAACGGCATTTCTGACAAAAAATTTAAAAATATCCATTACTGATAAGCGGGTGGAGCCGATCGTCAGCAAAACGTTTCACTATGAAGGCGGTATCAAAGAATTTGTCGCTTATATCAATAAGCATAAAGATCCTTTGTATGATAAGATTATTTATTGCGAAGGAACAAAGGATGATATTTATGTGGAAGTAGCGCTGCAGCATAATGATTCTTATAATGAAGCCGTCTATAGCTTTGTAAATAATATCATTACGCCGGAGGGCGGTATGCATATGACGGGCTTTCGAAGCTCGATTACGAAAGTATTTAATGATTATGCCAGAGAATTTAAACTTCTGAAAGAAAAAGATGATAATCTGTCCGGAGAGGATTTAAGAGAGGGCTTAACCGCTATTATCAGTATTAAGATCAGCGAGCCGCAGTTTGAAGGCCAGACAAAGCAGAAACTCGGAAATGCAGAAGCAAGAAGCGCTGTAGAAAGCGTGATGAACGAACAGCTTACTTATTTTCTGGAGCAGAATCCTCAGGTAGCAAAAACGATCATCAATAAGGCTCTGCTTGCACAGAAAGCACGTCTGGCAGCCAGAAAAGCAAGAGACGTGGCAAGAAAGACAACCCTTGCGGAAACGATGACTCTGCCGGGTAAACTTGCAGATTGCTCTGACAAGGATCCAATGAACTGCGAAATCTATATTGTTGAGGGAGATTCCGCCGGCGGTTCCGCAAAATCTGCGAGAAACAGAGCAACGCAGGCAATCCTTCCGCTTCGTGGTAAGATTCTGAACGTGGAAAAAGCAAGGATTGATAAAATCCTGGAAAATGCGGAAATTAAGGCTATGATTACGGCATTCGGTACCGGTATCCATGATAATTTTAATATCGATAAATTAAGATATAACAAGATTATAATCATGACGGATGCCGACGTTGACGGCGCTCATATTGCGACGCTTCTTCTTACTTTCTTTTATCGGTTCATGCCGGACCTTATAAAAGAAGGACACGTATATCTGGCGCAGCCGCCTCTCTATAAATTAGAGAAAAATAAAAAAGTCTGGTACGCATACAGTAATGAAGAACTGGCGTCCATTATTAACGAAGTCGGAAGAGACAGCAATAATAAGGTGCAGCGTTATAAAGGTCTTGGTGAAATGGACGCTGAACAGTTATGGGATACAACCATGGACCCGGAGAAGCGGATCCTGCTTCGGGTATCAATGGATGAAGACGACGAATCGGAGATCGATATTACATTCAATACATTGATGGGCGATAAAGTCGAGCCAAGAAGAAAATTTATCGAGGAAAATGCAAGATTTGTTAAGAATCTTGATATTTAGGAGGGGAACGAATGGAAGACGATAAGATATTTGACAGCATCCATGAGGTGGATCTGAAAAAAACCATGGAGACATCATATATTGATTATGCCATGAGTGTTATAGCTGCCAGAGCCCTTCCTGATGTAAGGGACGGTCTGAAACCGGTTCAGAGAAGAATCCTCTATTCCATGATCGAGCTGAATAACGGACCGGATAAGCCGCATAGAAAATGCGCCCGTATCGTCGGTGATACCATGGGTAAATATCATCCGCATGGCGACAGTTCTATTTATGAGGCTTTGGTTAAGCTTGCCCAGGAATGGAATACCAGATATACATTGGTAGACGGTCATGGTAACTTCGGTTCCGTAGACGGTGACGGCGCCGCCGCCATGCGTTATACGGAGGCAAGACTTACCAAGATTTCCATGGAAATGCTGGCGGATATTAATAAAGATACGGTAGATTTTGTTCCGAACTTTGATGAGACGGAGAAAGAGCCGGTGGTTCTGCCAAGCCGTTATCCGAATCTTCTGGTAAACGGTACTTCCGGTATCGCTGTCGGTATGGCGACAAATATTCCGCCGCATAATCTGAAAGAGATCACAGACGCAGCGGTTAAGATCATTGATAACCAGATTTTAGAGGACCGGGATACGGATATTGATGAGATTCTGGAAATCGTAAAAGGACCGGACTTTCCAACTGGTGCGGAGATTCTCGGAACTGCCGGTATTGAAGAGGCATACCGGACAGGCAGAGGAAAAATAAAAGTAAGAGCCATTTCCGAGATCGAGCCGATGTCAAACGGAAAGCAGAGAATTGTTATTACCGAGCTTCCGTATATGGTAAATAAAGCAAACCTGATCCAGAAGATCGCAGAGCTGGTAAAAGACCGGAAGGTAGACGGTATTACAGACCTTCGGGACGAATCCTCCAGAGAAGGAATGCGGGTTGTGATCGAGCTTCGAAAAGATTGTAATGCAAATGTACTGCTTAACAATCTTTATAAGCATACCCAAATGCAGGATACCTTTGGCGTGACTATGCTTGCGCTTGTTAATAATGAGCCGAAGATATTAAATCTTCTCGATATGCTTACATATTATCTGAAGCATCAGGAGGAGGTTGTTACAAGAAGAACAAAATACGATCTGAATAAGGCGGAGGAACGCGCCCATATATTGGAAGGTCTTTTAATCGCCCTTGATAATATTGATGAAGTCATTCAGATCATCCGGGGTTCCAAAAATGTTCAGGAAGCAAAGCTTTCTTTAATGGAGCGCTTCGGACTGACGGACGCGCAGGCACAGGCAATCGTAGATATGCGGCTGCGTGCATTGACCGGTCTGGAAAGAGAAAAGCTGGAAACAGAATATCGGGAACTCATGGAGAAAATCGCCGAACTGCGTGCAATTCTGGCGGACAGAAAAAAACTTCTCGGCGTTATCAAAGAAGAGCTTATGATCACTGCTTTAAAATTCGGAGATGAAAGAAGGACAAAGATCGGTCAGGATTATGAGGACCTTACGATCGAGGATCTGATCAAGCTTGAAAATACAGTCATTACAATGACAAAGCTTGGTTATATCAAGCGTATGACGGTCAATAATTTTAAAGCGCAGAACAGGGGCGGCAAAGGAATCAAAGGAATGCAGACCATTGAAGATGACTTCATTGAAGAACTTTTGATGACGACCACCCATCACTATATTATGTTCTTTACGAATAAGGGTAAAGTGTATCGTCTGAAGACCTATGAAATTCCGGAATCCGGACGTACTGCCAGAGGAACTGCAATCGTAAATCTTTTGCAGCTGGATCCGGATGAAAATATTACGGCTATTATCCCGATCAAAGATTATACGCCGGGAAAATATCTGTTTATGGTAACGAAAAACGGCATGGTTAAAAAGACGCCGGTAACGGAATACCAGAATATAAGGAAAAACGGTCTTGCCGCTATTACCCTGCGTGAAGGCGACGAACTGATCGAAGTAAAGACCACGGATGATACCAGAGATATTATCATGGTAACAAAGCTGGGTATGTGCATCCGGTTCAAAGATACGGATGTCAGAAGTACAGGAAGAACGTCCATGGGCGTGATCGGAATGAATATTTCCGCCGGCGATCAGGTAATCGGAATGCAGATGAATACACAGGGTTCCGCTTTGCTTATCGTATCTGAAAACGGTATGGGAAAGAGAACTTCTCTCGATGAATTTACACCGCAGAAGCGTGGCGGAAAAGGTGTGAAATGTTATAAGATCAACGAAAAGACCGGAAACGTAGTGGGAATCAAAGCGGTCAACGACGACCATGAAATCATGCTTATTTCCACGCAGGGAATTGTAATCCGGCTGGCATGTAAAGATATTTCGATCCTTGGCAGGATTACATCAGGCGTAAAACTCATAAATGTGGATGTTGCAAATGAAATTACAGTTGCAAGTATTGCCAAGGTAAGAGAAAGCGAAACAAGAGACGCATTGCTTCGTATGGAAGAGGAAGAAGAGAAGTAGTTATACCGGAGGGGGAAACAGGTATGAATATCAAAGAAAATATCAATACTCTCGGAAATACGCAGGCATTGGAAGAATTTCTGTTCGCGATGATTTATTGGGTTGCGGTAATTGTTGTTATTATTTTTATCTTTTATATAGCCGTAAAGATCAGTAATATCATTCGGGAAAGAAAAAATCCAAGGGCAAGAAAAAACAAGGATAATTTTCTTGATTAGGGAAAGTATTCCGAAATTTAAAAGGAAGCATAAGATATGAGAGTCATTCAGAAAGACAGCATTACTGCTGCTGTCAGGGAAATGTGCATACAGGCGAATCTATGTCTTTCTCCTGATATGGAAGCGCGGATCAGAAATGCCGAGAAGTCAGAAAAAGGAACATTAGGAAAAAAGATACTGGAGCAGCTTGTCCAGAATATGGATATCGCAAAAGAAGAGCAGATACCGATCTGTCAGGATACCGGAATGGCAGTATTCTTTGTAAAAGTGGGACAGGATTTGCATGTCGAAGGAAATCTGACAGAGGCGATTCAGGAAGGTGTCCGGCAGGGTTACCGGGACGGATTTTTGCGAAAGTCCGTCGTATCGGATCCGATCCTCCGTCAGAATACGGGAGATAACACGCCTGCCATTATCCATTATGATATTGTTCCCGGTGATAAACTGGAGCTTCTGATCGCTCCGAAGGGATTTGGCAGCGAGAATATGAGCCGCATTTTTATGCTGAAGCCGGCAGACGGGGTAGAAGGAATCAAAGCGTCTGTCCTTCAGGCAGTCAGGGACGCAGGGCCGAACGCCTGCCCGCCGCTCGTTGTGGGAGTCGGAATCGGCGGAGATTTTGAACTTTCCGCAATCCTTGCAAAGAAAGCTCTGACTCGTAATCTGGAGTCTCCCTCACCGCTTCCGCATATCCGGAAATTGGAAGAGGAGCTTCTTTCGGAAATAAATGCTCTTGGTATCGGACCGGGCGGTTTGGGCGGAAGCACAACGGCTCTCGCCGTAAATATTGAAACCTATGCGACGCACATTGCGGGAATGCCGCTTGCAGTCAATATGTGCTGCCATGTGAACCGGCATGTGTCGGTTATTTTATAGGATAAAACGGAGTGAATACCATGGAAAGACATATTACCGCACCTTTTGATAAAGAACAGGTGAAAGAACTGCATGCAGGTGACTATGTATATATTACGGGAACGATCTATACGGCGCGGGACGCTGCGCATAAGAGAATGTATGAAGCCTTGCTAAAGGGAGAGGAAATACCGATTTCTCTGGACGGAAATACGATTTATTATCTGGGACCGACGCCGGCAAAGGAAGGAAAGGTCATCGGTTCCGCAGGACCTACCACCAGCAGCAGAATGGATAAATATACGCCGCTTCTTCTCAGTAAGGGATTAAACGGTATGATCGGAAAAGGAAAACGCAGCCGGGAAGTCATTGAATCCATGACAGAAAATAAAGCGGTATATTTTGCAGCCGTAGGCGGTGCGGGGGCGCTCCTGTCTAAGTGTATTAAAGAGGCGGAAGTTGTGGCATACGAAGATCTTGGAACGGAAGCTATCCGGAAACTTCGGGTAGAAGATTTTCCGGTCATCGTTGTGATCGACAGCGACGGAAACAATTTATACGAGACGGCAACGGCTGAATATTTGGAAAAGAATAAAGAATAACGTGCAGATTTTGATAAACTCCGGTAAAATCCGGAGTTTATCGTTTATAAAGAGAGCCTTTACAAAATATATTATTTCTTATAATATCATGGCAAACAAACCGTAGATCAAAATTTGAAAATAAGAAGGAGAACGCATGAGCAAGAAAGAGACAACAAAAAAGAAACAAAAAAAACAGAGAGTTACAGTCGACGGAAATGTAATTGAAATCCAGAATATAAAGGGTTTTTCAAAAATAAATATTATTCTTTTTGCGATTATACTCATAATTGCCGGCTTTGTGTATTATAAAGTAACACCGGCGCTGAACTTCCAAAATCCGGCATTTTGTATTTTACTTGTCATTCTGCTGTTATTATTCTGTTTTGCAACACTGAATTTTGAGACTGAGGAAGTCCGTGACGTTTTGGGAAGAAAAAGTTCAAAGGCGCTGGCAAGCGCAGCAGGGATCCTTTTTCTTATTGTGATCGTAATGGGCATTGTTTCTTCCGCGCTTTTTAATGCAAAGAAGTATGCTTCCTTAATTAACATTGAGAACGGTGATTTTTCTACGGATATTGTAGAAACCGCCAATATTAACGATATTGCGATCATGGATACGGAAACGGCGAAGATCATCGGTGACCGTGCGATCGGCTCTTTAACAGATGTGGTGAGCCAGTATGAAGTAAGCGATGATTACAGCACGATCGATTATAACGGAAAGCCGATCAAAGTTGCGTCGTTAGAGTATGTCGGATTTTTTAAATGGCTGAATAACCGAAAGAGCGGAATACCGGGTTATGTAATGGTGGATCCGATTTCGAATGAAGCAAAATACATTCAGTTAAATAAACCGATCAAATATACGATGTCGGGCTGGTTTTCCGATAATCTGCAACGTCATGTGCAGTTCCAGTACCCGACAAGCATTTTCGAAGGATTTTATTTCGAGCTGGATAACGAGGGAAATCCGTATTATATCTGTCCGGTTCTGAAATCCAATGCGGGACTTTTTGGCGCAAAGGATGTAAAAGGGGTTGTTATCTGCGATCCTTGTACGGGAGACAGCAATTATTATTCCGTTTCCGAAGTTCCGAACTGGGTAGACCGGGTATATGACGGTGATCTGGCAACGAAGAAATATGACTGGTACGGAAATCTTTCCGGCGGTTTCTGGAACAGCGTGATCGGAAATAAAGGCTGTAAGGTTACAACGGATGATTATGGATACAAGGTTATGGACGGTGATGTATGGGCATACACAGGCGTTACTTCCGTAAATAATGATGAATCAAATCTGGGATTTGTGCTGATCAACCTCAGAACCTGCGAGAGCAGATATTATGAGGTTTCCGGTGCGGAAGAATATTCCGCCATGTCGTCAGCAGAGGGACAGGTGCAGAATCTTGGATATACGGCATCCTTCCCGTCTCTAATTAATATCAGCAATACGCCGACTTACATCATGGCGCTGAAGGATGACGGCGGTCTGGTGAAGATGTATGCGTTAGTCAATGTTGAAAAATATAATATTGTGGCAACCGGAAAAACACAAAACGAGGCTTTGAATGAGTATAGAAAACTGTTAAGTGAATATAATATTGTATCGGGCGATGCGGAAGTCAATCTGGATTATCCGAGCAAGCGCATTATGGTTCAGGATATCAAGTTTATCGCTGTAGAGGGCGATACAACGGTATATATTACCGACGGAAACGGTCAGGTATACAAGAAGAAATTTTCCGAAGACGAAACTTTGGTTACCTTGCAGCCGCAAGACCAGATTACGGTTTATTATCAGGAAAACGAAAGCGGCATATATTCATTGATCCAATATGAAAAATAAATAGGGAGCCGTTTTAAAAATCCTTGACAATAAAAGTGTTGTCTGGTACTATATATAAGCGCGTTGTTTGGAAATGCGCAGCTAAACCGGACCATTTTGGTAGCAGCGTTTAGGCACTGGAGATGTACTCAAGTGGCTGAAGAGGCGCCCCTGCTAAGGGTGTAGGTCGTTCACGCGGCGCGAGGGTTCAAATCCCTCCATCTCCGTTTTAAAATAGATTTAGGCTTGACGGATTGCCAGGTTTTTCCTATAATCTATTTTGTTGACGAAACCGTCTTTTTATATTCCTCGATAGCTCAATGGTAGAGCACTCGGCTGTTAACCGAGTTGTTGTAGGTTCGAGCCCTACTCGGGGAGCTTACATATTATGGCGCCATAGCCAAGTGGTAAGGCATCGGTCTGCAACACCGCTATCACCAGTTCAAATCTGGTTGGCGCCTCTCTTTAATCCCCTGAAAAGTTGATTTTCAGGGGATTTTTTATCAGCAGTGAAAATTAACCACCTGCTATGCAGGTGTGTTCCCAAATAGCTTTCGCTTCAAGTAAAAACTTCTAATGTTATAATATGTGAAGGTTCGATATGAAAAAAGTAGATTGCAAAAGCAAATTTTGTTAAAATAATAATTATGGAATTAAAATAAACCGAGGTGAAAGATATGTTACAGGAAAGCAACCGAGTAGAATTTAAATCTGTATTAAATGATAAATTAGAAAAAGAAATAGTAGCGTTTCTTAATAACCATGAAGGCGGAACATTGTATATAGGAGTTGATAACGAGGGACACCCAGTTGAGACAATAGATTTGGATTCTATACAGTTAAAAATAGCAGACAGGATTAAAAATAATATTTTACCATCTCCGTTAGGATTGTTTGATATTATAACAGAGAATATAGATAATGTCTTTGTGACAAAAATTATTATTTCAAGTGGTTCTGAAAAACCATATTATATAAAAAGTAAGGGAATGTCACCAGCAGGTTGTTATATGCGTTTAGGCACATCAACCCAGCCAATGCCTACGGCATTGATAGATGAATTATATGCAAAAAGGATTCATAAAACTTTACGGAATATACCGGCTCCCAGACAAGACCTTACTTTTGCACAGTTAAAAATATATTATCAGGAACGAGGATTGGAATTAAATAATAATTTTGCAAACAGTCTTGAACTACTTACTTCAGAGGGAACATATAATTATGTTGCTTATTTGTTGGCAGATGAGAATGGAGTTTCTATTAAGGTTGCCAAATATGCAGGAATAGATAAAGTAGATTTAATTGAGAATGAGGAATATGGATATTGTTCATTAATTAAAGCCATGAATAATGTTTTGGAAAAAATGAAGATTGAGAATGTTACAAAGGCAAAAGTAACCAGCAGCAGTAGAATTGAAAAAAATCTGATAGAGCCGGTACCACTCAGGGAAGCATTGATTAATGCAGTCGTTCATAATGATTTTTCAAGGGAGATTCCTCCAGTATTTGAAATATTCAGTAATCGTGTAGAAATCTCATCTTATGGAGGATTAATACAGGGACAAAGCATCAAGGATTTTTTTAGTTGTAGTAGTATGCCGAGAAACAGAGAGTTAATGAGAGTATTCAAAGATGTTGGGTTGGTAGAACAATTGGGTTCAGGGATGAGTCGTATTTTAAAATTTTATGATAAAAATATTTTTGAAATTTCAGAACATTATATAAAGGTTATTTTCCCATTCTCATTAATGGGAAAGATGATGAGTGGCGATATAAATGGCGATATAAATGGCGATATAAATGGCGATATAAATAATAATGAGAAAAAAATATTGTATTTATTAAAAAACAAACCCAATATTACCGCTAAAGAAATGAGTGAAGAAACAGGATTTAGTACCAGAACAATTAGTCGTATTATAAAAAGATTGCGTGATAATGGAATAATTATACGTAAAGGTTCTAATAAAAATGGTTATTGGGAAATATCAGATAAAATATCAAATATTTAATTAAGAAAGGTTTGAGAAAGAAAAATGTCTGTAACAAGTGATTATATCCGAAAATCATTTCGGGAATCAGATGATGTCCGGGATGCAGGACTCACAACGCCAAAGGAAATTGTAAGATATGACAATCTGATATATGGGACGGATCCGGCATGGCAGGTATTGGATGTATACCGGCCTGTTTCCGAAGACGGGAATATTTTGCCCGTGATAGTCAGCATTCACGGAGGCGGCTGGGTTTACGGAGATAAAGAGCGGTATCAGTATTATTGCATGGATCTTGCTTTGCGGGGGTTTGCCGTTGTGAATTTTACGTATCGGCTGGCACCGGAGTTTCAGTTTCCCGCAAGTTTAGAAGATACGAATCTGGTATTTGCATGGATTCTGGAACATAAGAAGGAATATGGCTTTGATACGGAGCATATTTTTGCAGTCGGCGATTCCGCAGGGGCGCATATGCTGGGTATTTATTCGGCAATCTGCACGAATACGGAATATGCATCGGAATTTTCATTCAGAGTTCCGGCAGGATTTGTGCCAAAAGCGATCGCTTTAAATTGCGGCGTATACCAGATCAGTATGAAGCATATGAAACCGGACGGTCTCACCACGCTTTTGATGGCGGATTATCTGCCGGAAAAAGGAAGTCCGAAAGAGTTGGAATTACTTAATGTTCAGGAGCATATCACAGAACAGTTTCCGCCAGTATTTTTTATGACGGCCGAGGGTGATTTTCTAAAGAGCGAGACAGGCCCTCTTTCCGAGCGGCTGATGGAAAAAAATATTCCGTTCGTATACCGGTATTATAAGAGTGCGGAGCGGGAATTGCAGCATGTCTTTCACTGCAATATCCGGCTTCCGGAAGCAAAGCTCTGCAATGATGAAGAATGCAGTTTTTTCCGGGGATTTGTTAAGGAATAAGTGCGAGGAAGGTGTGCGAAGAAGTCAGCGAGAGGTGCACAAGAAGAAGGAGGTCAGGAAGCCAGCAAGAAGCAACAAACTGTAGCTGTGTTAACAAAAAGTTCATTTGTTTTATTTGCGAATATATGATATTCTAGTTAAAAGCTGATCAGAAACCAGATATATCGATATATCTCCATGATTCAAATAACATGATTGAATTTAATGATGGAGGAATAAGTATGCCAAAAATGAAAGGAACGAAAGAAATACAGGAAACAAAAGAAACAAATGAAACAAAAGGAATGAAGGAAACAAATAGCACTAAGGAGATGAAGCGTTCTCTGGAGAACCTTCCTACCGGAGCTATCCGTTACCCTATGACGAATGACTACATGTTCCGTGCAGTCCTGCAGGAGAACACATACGCCTTGAAGGGGCTTCTCTGTGCTATTCTTGGGCTTCCCGAAGAAGAAATACAGTCCGTTCAGATCATGAACCCGATAGAACTAGGAAAAGCCATTGACGAAAAGACCTGCGTTCTCGACTTAAAGGTCTTGCTGGATAACAGCCGGATCACAAATATCGAAATGCAGGTGAACGATCTCGGCAACTGGCCGGAGCGCTCTCTGTTCTATCTTTGTCGCTCGTTCACCCATCTACAGAAGGGAAACGATTATTTGGATGCATACACTACGATCCATGTAGGAATACTGGATTTCAGCCTGCCGAACCTGACGCCGGAACTGTTGTCCGAGTTCAAGATGATGAACACGAAAAACCATGAAATATATAGTGACAAACTGATTCTCTATGT
>CANRMC010000039.1 GCA_947631605.1 uncultured Lachnospiraceae bacterium | reverse complement strand
TGTTTTTCGGCGCCTCACAGATGCGGTTCTTTATACGAAATCATGGGATATGTCATGGAAAACGGACTGAATATGACGAGTATCGAGTCCAGACCAAGTCTGAAGAAAAAATGGACTTATTATTTCTACGTAAGCTTTGAAGGAAAACTGACGGATTCAAACGTAAAAAAGGCGCTCGGCCAGATCAGACAGGAGACGGAGGATCTGATGATCCTCGGAACGTATTAGGAGGAGGTAACTATGGCAGTCAAATTATTTGCGGCAATTTATGTAGGTTCCAGCGAAGTTGGAATGAAAATCTATGAAGTAAATGCAAAGAAAGGAATCCGGAGCATTGATTCCGTAAAGAATATTATCGAACTGGGACGCGATACCTACAGCAAAGGATACCTGTCAGCGGAGCTTATCAACGAGACTTGTGATATCCTGAATAAATTCAAAAAGAAAATGAAGGAATACCGGGTGACGGAATACAGGGCATACGCCACCAGCGCTGTCCGCGAGGCACAGAACGCCATGATGGCAGTGGAAGCAATCCGCGTAAAGACCGATATACGGGTAGAGATCCTCAGTAATTCGGAGCAGCGGTTCATCAGTTACAAAGGCATGGTTTACCGGATGGACGATCTGGATGGGATCATCGAAAAAAACGCCGCGCTGGTTGATATCGGAGCGGGAAGCATCCAGATTTCCCTCTTTGATAAGAAAAATATGATCGTAACGCAGAATATCCCGATCGGTACGGTACGTATACGGGATTATCTGGCAGGCATGGTATTTGACGCCGCTTCCAAGGAAAAGATCATTGAGGATTTTGTGGAAAATGATATCGTCACGTTCCGGAACCTGTATCTGAACGATAAAGAAATAAAAAGTGTCATCGCGATCGGCGAACCTGTCCAGTCTCTGCAGAAGCTGGCAGGAATAAAAGGCGAGGACAGCACGATCTCCAGAGATGATCTGGATAAGATCTATGATAAGATCGTAAACAGTACGCCGGAGGAACTGGCAGTAAAGTATGGGATCCCTTATGAAAGGGCGACGCTGATCCTTGCAAATGTTGTGATCTACAAACTTTTCCTGAATAATTCCAAGGCGGAAAAAATATATCTGCCAAATGTGGATTTTTATGACGGGATCGTTGCGGAATATGTCAACAGCAGCGTCCGGAATTCGGCGGTCCGGAATTTTGAAGAGGATATTATCGCATCCGCTAATAATCTGGCAAAACGCTATCGCTGCAACCGGGTTCACAGTGCGCAGATCGAAGCATTTGCCGTAAAGATCTTTGACGCTATGGCAAAAATCTATGACCTTACGGATATTCAGCGGCTTCAGCTTCGGATCGCCGCAATCCTCCATGAATGCGGGAATTATATCAATATGCACGACGGCGCGATCAATTCTTATAATATCATCGCGGGAACGGAAATGATCGGATTGTCCCACCGCGAACGTATGGAAGTGGCAAATATTGTAAAGTATACCTTCCGCTACCTGCCGCCGTATAACAAGATCACCTCCGAACTGGAAACCTGTAATTATATAACCATATCGGAACTTGCGGCAATCCTTCGGATCGCAAATATTCTTGATAAGAGCCACCGGCAGAAGATCAGGAATGTAAGCGCCGTTGTAAAGGCCGGTAAATTGATCATTACTGTGAATACATTTGAAGATTTTACATTGGAAGCGGGACTTTTCGAATCCAGAGCGGAATTTTTTGAGCAGGTATTCGGACTGGTTCCTCAACTGAAAGTGAAAAGGAGTGCAGAGAAATGAGTAAGTCAGAATTAAGTAATCCGGAGTATTATTACAACAGAGAATTGAGCTGGCTGGAATTTAATTATCGTGTGCTGGGAGAAGCCAGAGACCGGAATATCCCGTTATTTGAACGGATCAAGTTCCTGGGCATTACCGCCTCCAATCTGGATGAATTCTTTATGATCCGGATCGCCTCTCTCATGGATATGGTGGACGCCGGATATAAGAAAAAAGATATTGCGGGCATGTCTCCGGCAGAACAGCTGGAACACATACTTCCGAAAACCAGAGATTTCATGAACAGTCAGTATAATACCCTGAACCGTTCCCTACTCCCTGCCCTCCAGCAGAATAATCTGATCCTGATCCGCCATTATGAAGAACTGGAAGAAAAGCAGGCGGAATATGTGGATAAATACTTCATGCGCGAGGTTTATCCGGTTCTTACTCCGATGGCAGTGGATTCTTCACGTCCGTTTCCTTTGGTCCGGAATAAAACCCTGAATATCGGCGCATTGATCCATGACAAGAAGAAAGATGTGGTAGACGTCGCAACCGTACAGGTGCCGTCCGTACTTCCGAGAGTCGTCGAGATTCCGTCGGAAGGCGATAAACGGAGTGTGATCCTTCTGGAGCAGATCATTGAAAAGAATCTGGATAAGCTGTTTTTAAATTATGAAATCGTGTGCGCCCATCCGTATCGGATCATGCGGAATGCAGACCTTACGATCGATGAAGAAGACGCCGCAGACCTTTTGAAAGAAATCGAAAAGCAGTTAAAGCAGAGAAAATGGGGAAAGGTCATCAAGCTGGAAGTGGAAGATTCCATGGATAAACGGCTTCTGAAAGAACTGAAATCCCAGTTCTCCGTTGCTTCGGAGGAAGTGTATAAGATCAGCGGACCTCTGGATCTTACATTTATGTCGAAGATCAGCGGACTGAAAGGCTTTGACGAATTGAAATATCCGAAGTATAAACCGCAGCCGGTACCGGAAATAAATAAAGAAGAAAATCTTTTTGAACAGATTAAGAAAAAGGATATCCTGTTATTTCACCCATATGAGGAGTTTGATCCGGTCGTGCGGTTCATCAGCGACGCTGCGTCCGATCCGGATGTTTTGGCGATCAAACAGACCTTATACCGCGTAAGCGGAAATTCACCGATCGTCGCTGCCCTTGCAAAAGCGGCGGAAAACGGCAAACAGGTTACGGTGCTGGTGGAACTGAAAGCCAGATTTGATGAAGAAAACAATATCATCTGGGCAAAGATGTTAGAGAAGGCAGGCTGCCATGTTATTTACGGACTTGTTGGATTAAAGACGCACTCCAAGATCTCTCTGGTTGTTCGAAAGGAAGAAGACGGCATCCGCCGCTATGTTCATCTCGGAACCGGAAATTATAACGATATCACCGCAAGACTCTATACGGACATGGGGCTGCTTACCGCGCAGGATTCGATCGGCGAGGACGCAACGGCAGTCTTTAATATGTTATCCGGATATTCGGAACCGCCGAAATGGAATAAACTGATGGTCGCTCCGATCTGGCTGAAGGATGCATTTGTCCGTCTGATCGCCAGAGAAAAGAAAAACGCAGAAGCCGGAAAAGAGGCAAGGATCATTGCCAAGATGAACTCCCTCTGCGATCCGGTCATCATACAGTCGCTCTATGAGGCGGCAATGGCAGGCGTAAAGATCGACCTTATCATCCGCGGTATCTGCTGTCTGAAGACAGGAATACCGGGAATCAGTGAAAATATTACGGTGCGATCCATCGTCGGAAATTTCCTGGAACATTCGAGGATTTTCTATTTCTATAACGAGGGATTTGAAGAAATCTATATGGGAAGCGCTGACTGGATGCCTAGAAATCTGGATAAGCGTGTGGAAATTACATTCCCTGTGGAAGATCCGGATCTGAAAGAACGGGTAAAAGAAATTCTTATGATCCAGCTCGCGGATACGCTGAAGGCGCATATCCTGATGCCGGACGGAACCTACGAAAAACAGGATCTTCGGGGCAGAGAAAAACTGGATTCCCAGAATTATTTTTGTGAACAGGCAAAGAAGCGGAAGAAAGAAGCGGACGAGAAACCGGCAAGGGTTTTCACCCCGCGGGAAAAGATCGACCATGAATAATCTGTGAAAACAGGGAATCATAATAATAACGCAAGAAATAGGAGCAGTAAAACGATGAAGAAAACGAAAATCATATGTACGATAGGACCTGCCTGTGAAAAAGAGGAAGTTTTGAAAGAACTGATGCTTTCCGGCATGAATGTCGCCCGTTTTAATTTTTCCCATGGAACCCATGAGGAACAGGAAGCAAAGCTTCGTCTGGTGCAGAAGGTAAGGGACGAGCTGGGACTCCCGATCGCAACTTTGATGGATACGAAAGGACCGGAAATCCGGTTAAAGGATTTTGAAAACGGAGAAGCATTTTTAAATGACGGCGACCGATTCATTCTTACCGTTGAAGATGTGATGGGAACCAAAGAGCGGGCGTCCATTACTTATAAAGGTTTGATCGAAGACGTGAAGGAAGGCATGTCGATTTTGATCGACGACGGTATGGTGGAGCTGCAGATTGAGGAAATTACGGAAACCGATATTATCTGCCGCGTCATTGACGGAGGAAGAGTCGCAAACCATAAGGGGGTAAATGTGCCGGGCGCTGAAGTTTCCATGCCGTTTATCAGCGATGTGGATATGGAGGATCTTTTATTCGGTCTGAAGATGGATTATGATTATATTGCGGCTTCTTTTACGCGGTGCAGAGACGACATCATTCAGATCCGGGGCATTTTAAATGCCCATAAAAGCCGGATGAAGATCATTGCGAAGATTGAAAACCTGCAGGGTATCAATAATATTGATGAGATCATCGAAGTCTCGGACGGTATCATGGTAGCCCGCGGCGACATGGGCGTTGAGATTCCGCTTGAAGAGGTTCCGGTACTCCAGAAGGAGATCATCCGGAAGGCGGTTGAAAAGGGAAAGATAGTAATTACCGCAACGCAGATGCTGGAGTCCATGATCAAGAACCCCCGGCCGACCAGAGCGGAAACAACGGATATTGCGAACGCCATTTTTGACGGCACAACAGCAATCATGCTTTCCGGTGAAACGGCAGCAGGCAATTATCCGGTTGAAGCTGTGAAGATCATGAGTAAGATCGCAGAGCGGACCGAACACTCTGTGGAACATGACGTAAAGATCCGAAAAGATAATAAAGACGTTACAACAGCTATTTCCCATGCAGCGGACATGGTAGCGATGGAAATCCACGCCCAGGCAATTGTTACGGTAACCCTGACCGGCTTTACCGCCCATATGGTATCCAGATTTATGCCGGAATGCAGTATTATCAGTTGTACCACCAGTGAAAAGGTTTGGCGGCAGATGAATCTTCTGTATGGAGTTGTACCTGTGCTGGTGAAGGAGGAGCAGGATGAAAACGTCCTCTTTGACAACGTGGTAAAGACCTGTAAGGACATGGGTTATATCCATAAAGGCGATAACATTGTCCTGACCGCCGGCGTACCGCTTGGCGCGGCAGGAAATACGAATATGATAAAGGTCGTTCATATCAGTTAAAGAAAACGGGGATTGGAAAACATCCAATCCCCGTAAAAAACTGTTGACAGCCGCTTTGAAATGTGCTATTTTAGTCAAGTATGTTGAAAGAAGCAGAGTATCCACTCTCACCTTAGCGCAATCGGGCGACTCGGGTTGATAACGGTAAAAGGGCGGCACAGCCGGTCTTATTGTTAGTGGATAGTTTGTGTCCACTATTTTTTTTGCAAGGCAGGAGGTGCGTAATATCGAATATCCAATTAACGAACAGATCAGAGACAAGGAAGTACGCGTGATCAGCGCAGATGGCGAGCAGCTTGGTATCATGTCCGCAAAAGAGGCGCAGAAGCTGGCAGCGGAAGCGGAACTTGATTTAGTCAAGATTTCCCCAAATGCAAAACCACCGGTATGTAAGATCATTGATTACGGAAAATTCCGCTACGAAATGATGCGTAAGGAAAAAGAAGCCAAAAAGAAACAGCGGATCATTGAGACAAAGGAAGTCCGTCTGTCCCCGAATATCGAGGAAAACGATCTGAATACCAAGATCAATATGGCCAGAAAATTCCTGACAAAGGGCGACAAAGTAAAAGTTACCTTACGTTTCCGCGGAAGAGAGCTGGCATATGTAAACCAGAGCAAAGTAATTCTGGATGATTTCGCAGAAAAACTGTCCGATGTTGCAGTTATTGAAAAGCCTGCAAAATTTGAAGGCCGAAGCATGATCATGTATTTAGCCGAAAAACGATAGAAGTAAAACAGCATTGAAGGAGGATAAATAAATGCCAAAGTTAAAGACAAAGAGAGCAGCAGCAAAGCGTTTCAAAAAAACAGGAACAGGTGAATTAAAAAGAAATAAAGCTTACAAGAGCCATATCCTTACCAAGAAGACGGCTAAGAGAAAGAGAAATCTCAGAAAAGCAACTATGACAGATAAGACAAACAGTAAAGTCATGAAGAAGATTTTACCATATATGTAGGGCATAGGAGGAATAGACAATGGCAAGAATTAAAGGCGGCGTAGGCGCAAAGAAAAGACATAATCGAGTATTAAAACTGGCAAAGGGATATAGAGGAGCAAGATCAAAGCAGTACAGAGTTGCAAAGCAGTCTGTTATGCGTGCACTGACAACTTCTTATGCAGGCAGAAAGCAGAGAAAGAGACAGTTCCGTCAGCTTTGGATCGCACGTATCAATGCAGCAGCAAGAATGAACGGACTTTCTTACAGCAAGCTGATGTATGGCTTAAAGCTGGCAGAAGTTGATATTAACAGAAAGATGCTTTCCGAAATCGCGATCAGCGATCCGGAAGGATTTACAAAACTTGCAGAGGTTGCAAAGTCAAAGCTTGCTTAATAATATGACGATATAAAATGAAAGAGGCTATCGCTAAAACGATTCAAAAAATCGTGTGAAGCGGTAGTCTCTTTCATTTTATTTACTAAATTCCGTATTCGTCCATGAGTTTCTGTAAAATGTCCTTGTCTGTCTCCAGCTTCGCCAGTTCCTGCAGGCGGTTGTCGGCGGTCAGGCGTTTGATCAGTTCTGATATTTTCTCTTGATTTTGCGCCGCACCCTGCTCTATACCCTGACTGATGCCTTGCTGTATGCCTTGCTCCTGATTTTGAGCTATGCCTTGCTTCAAGCCTTCAGCTTGCCCTGTCTCATGCCTCGTTCCATGCCTTGTTTTATGCCTTCCCGCTTGCCCTTTGCAATGGCGGAGGACATATTCCAGTTGTATTTTTCCCTTGCTTCGCACTGTTCCCGGATCTTATCTTCCTCGGTCATCTCATAGAATGTTACCGCTGCATCTGCTATATATTTATTCGCTTCTGCCGACATCTTTAATTCCTCCCATGTTTGAGCTTTGAAAAATTTCGCCCAGTGATAAAGACTGTTGGAGCTACAAGCTGTGTCTTCCTCCATACTTCCGAGTACACTTAAGTTTAGCACATAGAGAATCAGTTTGTCACTATATATTTCATGGTTTTTCGTGTTCATCATCTTGAACTCGGACAACAGTTCCGGTGTCAGGTTCGGCAGGCTGAAATCCAGTATCCCTACATGGATCGTAGTGTACGCGTCAAGATAATCGTTTCCTTTCTGCAGGTGGGTGAACGAGCGACAGAGATAGAAGAGTGAACGCTCCGGCCAGTTTCCGAGATCGTTCACCTGCATCTCAATATTAATGATCCGGCTGTTATTCAGCATGACCTTTAAGTCGAGAACACAGGTCTTTTCGTCGATGGCTGTTCCTAGTTCTATCGGATTCATGATCTGAACGGACTGTATTTCCCCTTCGGGAAGACCAAGAATAGTACAGAGAAGTCCCTTCAGGGCGTACGTGTTTTCCTGCAGGACTGCCCGGAACATGTAGTCATTCGTCATAGGGTAACGGATAGCGCCGGTGGGAAGGTTCTCCAGAGAACGCTTTACTTCTTTCACTCCATTTGTTTCCTTCGGTTTATCTTTCGTTTCTTTTGTTTTTTCCGCTCCATTTGTTTTTTCCGCTCCATTTGTTTCCTTCGGTTTATTTTTCGTTCCTTTTGTTTTTTCCACTCCTTTTATTCCTTTCGTTCCTTTCATTTTTGGCATAAAAAATAATCCTCCATATTAAATGCAATCATGTTGTTTCAATCAAGTTATTTGAATCATGGAGATATATCGATATATCTGTTTCTGATCAGCTGATTTTAATAATATCATACTCGCACAAACAAAACAAATGAACTTTTTGTTAACACAGCTACAATTTGTTGCTTCTTACCGACTTCCGTAAAGCTCGTAAAGCTTTTAAGCGGCTCGTAAGCGGCGGCGAAGAAGCGACTTTACAGAAATAAAAAAGAAACTGCATATAAATGCAGTACAAGAGCTTCCCTGTGTTTTATATCTGAAATAGAATACAATGTGTTTTCCGGAAGGTTTGCTAAGATTTTTCGCAAAGTACGACGTTTCAAGAAAAGTCCTGTAAAAGCCACTGTTATATTCAATTTTTAAGACACGGTCTGACGATAAAATGACGCGCATATGACGCTATGCAACGGACTTCATCAGGTCCATGCAGGCACGTTTCCGCTCAATCGAGGAATGAACATATCTGCTGAGAGTGATCTCTACAGAACTGTGTCCGAGCAGTTCGGACAGCGTTTTCACATCGAATCCCAAAGCGATACTATTTGTGGCAAACAAATGGCGCAGGCTATGAAAATGAACAGATGGCAAATCTGCATTTTGCAGAATCCGTTTAAAACGGTATTGCAAGTTTCTTGGTTCTATAGGTATGCGGCTGCCTGACAGCACATAAAAATGTTCGGAATCTCTAAATGTTTCCATAATTTTGAACACACAATCAGGAATAGGGATCTCACGTTTGGAACTAGAACTTTTCGGTTCGGATAGGATTAACTTTGTTCTCTTTGAACCGCTATGAGTCTGTATACGTTGGAGGGTATGGCTGACGGTCAAAATCCGTTTTTCAAAATCAATATCGCTCCATTTCAGCGCGCATAATTCCCCAATCCGCAATCCCATATACATGGAGATTGATATGCCAAGTGTGGTAAGATTCTGATTTTTACCGATATATCGCTCCAAAATTTTTTGTTCATCATTTGTGAAGATTTTGATCTCCGGTCTGCCTTTCTTCGGTAAAGTGATGCCGTCAAGCACGTTATGAATATGATACGTGCGGCTCGCATAACGGAAAATGGACTTCAAAAGGACGATAATATCTGAGACATATCTGGGTGAGAGTCCCGATTTCAGCTTATTTTCAACAAACACATACACGTCTTTTGCCCGCAGGGAACAACATGGTCTGTCTCCAAACACAGGAAACAGATGCTTTTCGGTTTTCATACGGTAATTGGCTTTCGTGGATTCCCTGATCCCTGATGAAATGCTGAGCAGCCATTCAGCAGTTAGTTCTCTGACCGTCATTTCCGTTATAGCATGTTCATCTATGCTGTTTTCCTGTGGGCGTATCGCTTTAGATTCGGCCTCCTCACGCGTCTTTCCATAGAATGATTGGAACTTTCTCTTTCCGGTTTTGTCTTTCCCCAACATAATACGACACTCCCAGCGTCCGTCCTTACGGTAGTATGTAGATTTTTTCTTCATTAGTAACCCTCCATATTATTGAATTTTTTGTGAAAATGCACATATTTTTTCTTTACGCTACTTGCATTATTCACAATTTTATGCCATACTTTATTATATATATCTATCAAGAATGGGTCTATTCTTGAAACGTCGTATTTTGCGATAACCGAAGAGTCCTGTTTTTCTGTTTTATAAGGCAAACAGACGTTAGACAGGAAATGGCCTGTATAAATAATAATATTAAAAGCACAGTGTGCAATTCTTTAAAAGAGGAGTGTGCAGATCATGAATAAGATCACGAAGAGAATCGTCGCCAGTTTATCAGCGGCAGCATTAATTGTATCTACATTTGGTTCAAATTCGTTTTCAGGAACCATGATGGATTCGGTATATGCTGAGGAAAGTGCGACAACAAGTAATAGAAAGGGCAAATCGACAGGCTTTGAGAATCTTGAGCAGGATACCAATGCTGACGGATATTATAACACCGGTTATGGTCTGCATACGAATAAGACTGCCAGTGTAGCAGAAGGCAGCACAGATGGGAGAACTTTTGATGTCAATCTGGAGTCTTGGTATGTCGGTGAGAACCCTGTAGACGTGGCGACTATCCTTGACGCATCCGGTTCTATGGCGTGGACGGTTAATACGCTTGACCCACTTAAGATTGATGACTTTAGCATTTTTGACGATTATGAAAGGACGCATACAGGAGTAACCTTAAATGATATTACAGATTTGAAGAACTTCCAAGAGACTAACGACGGCTACCTCCCGCAGGACGTAGTTGACCTTATCTTAGATAAGACACAAACTGACAACAGTAAACTGGGTTATAATAAGTATAAGTATTATGTCTATGAAGACCGTTCGTCCGTTTCGGAGTTTGTGCCGCTCGGCTATTGGGATGGTGGAGCGGACCCGTTGGCTGACCCTAATTTGATCGGTTACTATCCGTTCAGCAATGATTTGAAGAATAAAGCACCAAAAGCATTGGAAGATGCAAATGCAAAGGGGATGCTAATAAATCACCCGGATAGTGGCGGTGCTTATGACCCGACTGAGCAGGCAGCGGAGAAAATGGAAGCTGAGTTTTCTACGCAATATGTGGAGCAAAAAACCGGAGGGCCTAAGGAAGTAGTCAAAGGCTTAAATATTGCCAATTCTTCGTCTAAAGGTGCAATTCAGGTTGCAAGCCCAACAACAAATAAATTCAGCATTTCATTTGAGTTATCGGTAGATGATAGCGAGAAATTGGATAGTAGTGGTAATGAATATAGCGAAGCAACCATTCTTTATCTTACTGACGGTACAAATTATTATAGAATATTCCGTGGTGGCGGAGGTTCGGCAGCAAGATTAAAAATGTCATCAAATCATGGTTCGCCGTTGAATGCTAATAAAGCTGTAAATACCGAGCCGAAAAATTGGAAGTTTACTTTTGACTTTGATAAAAAAGAATTAACAGTATATACAAACACATCAACAAAAGACTTAAAGTGGGTAAATGACGAAGATGATCCCGGCAAAACAATCAATGGTAAGGATACATATACCGTTAGCCTTGCTGAGAATCCTCAACTTGATGTAAAAAATCTTAAAATTTACATTGGCGGCGATACTACAGAATGTACAAATCAAAACAAAATATATATTAAAAACTTGATTATTAATAATTTTACTGGGACAGAAGAAACACCGGTCGCAAACTATCCTCTTGACAAAAAAGAGAACGGTTTAAAAAATATTGTAGATGGTGGCGAAAAAGCTAAATTTGTAGCACAGGCATATAATAACGACAACTCATTCGGCACAAGTGAACTCACTACTAACCCACTTGATCCAGTCTTCAAAGACAAAAAATACCTAGACGTAAAAGAAACCTCAAAAAATGGCGCAGTCAGCCTTGACGCAGTGCCGGATATTGATGAGGACGGCTTTACAATTTCAATGAAATTGCAAAGAAGTGCCAGCATTAAAGACAATAAACAGAATATTTTCTATTTAGGAGATAAAAATACCTCTGGTAACCAATATTACCAATTTTTCCGTTCAAAAGCTAATGGAGGTTATTTAGCTTTATCTAAAGGAAAACAAGAAGATTTTACATTTGGCGACGAAAACACTGTGTATTATCAAGGTGGTATGGCTAATAATAATTGGTTTACAAATACTCTTGTATTTGAAACAAGCTCCGAAGATGGTAGTAAATATATTGTCACACCATACATAAATGGCAAGGCAAAATATCAAGACGGCAGTAAAAATAATTTTACAATAGAAAAAATATCCGTAAATAAAGACAATCTTGTTTTCTTACTTTGCGCATTAAATATGAACAGCAACGAATCAGAACAATATCTCGACGACCTCTATGTCTTCAACGATGCACTCACAGAAACGCAGGTTGCACAGTATTTTGGAGAAAAAGAATCTTGCAAAGGATCGACAACAGATAAAACGTTGTACCATGCGACAACTGTCGGCGGCGACGACATCGCACAAATCAGCGAGAGTCTGGCGAAAAATACTAAGATTGACGAGCGCCGTGGGTGGTATTATGTCAACTCCCATTCCACATGGGCAGATGTTACAGGTTGCCTTGCAAGCGGTAAGCAGTATATTGGTATTCGTACTGATAAAGGAATTGAAGATTATCCTGAAATGGCAAAAGACACTGCCACGATACCTTCCGAATATACATTCGAAGATAATGCAGGTATAATAGAGCAAATTAGTGAAGGCGATACTAATGAATCAAAATACACGGCGCCGGAAACCGAACGTAGTATTCGCTTTTATGTAGACACCCAGAACCATTTGCGCTGCTTTGTATGGAGTGGAGATACTACAAAAAGTGAAGACGACAAAAGAACCTTCTGTTCATTAGTGTATGAAAAGAAAGATAATCAATTAACCAAATATGAGGAACTTAACAACGCTTTGAATACCTTCTACAGCAATCTTGCCGAATATTCTGACCTTTCCAATACTGCAGTCGTGCGTTTCAGTACGGTAAATGCAGTGGACAAAAGCAGTGAGAATACCACAGATGAAAACCTGAAAAAACTCATCATGAAGGACTGGACGAACTGGTCAGATGCATTTTTAAATGATGATCAAACGGATAAAAGCAAATATTTGGCTGATCTTCTTATACCGGCAGATGGTGAAAAATCTACAGACACTATTGGTTCAAAGGCACGACCTGGTGAAATTCAAGAATATCCCTATGTTATGACCGGCGGTACATATACATGGACGGGATTGAAATCTTTCTATGATAATATGGTAGATAAAACCGATTTGGAAAGCGGCAACAGAGTTTATGACGTAGCCAATGACGCACGTGACAAGTATCTCATCATCTTCACAGATGGTCGTGATAATACGCAGGATAATACAGTTGACAGCGAAGGTAATGTCGTTGAAGGCAGCAAATATAAAGCTCAAAATTATGTAAAGACATACAAACCGAAAGACAGTAAGATAACAAAAGACGGAGAGCTTGCAAAAGCATGGGCAGACCAGCTCAAAGCTGAAGGTTACACCATTTATTGTGTAATGTTATCGACAGGTTCTATCTCCCCGACTGCGAATAAAGAAGAATACGAGGGGGCAGAAGCTTTCCTGAAAACTCTTGCCGGAAGCTACAATGCGGAAGAACAGATGGCTGATTTGAAAAAGAGGTTGGCAGAAGAGGAAGCAAAGAGAGACGGAGGAGGAGAAAAACCTGATGAAAAATTAATAGCTTCTTTAGAAGAACAAATTGAAGAATTGGAAAACGATCCGGAAAACCACATTATCATTGTTAACCCATCAACATCAGCAGATGGCGGCATCACTGTTACAGATGCATTTCAGCAGATCCTCGAGGATATTCAACAGCCTCGAAATGACTACACCGTGCAGGACTACATAGATCCGAGGTTTGACCTTGTTGACAAGGATGGAAAACTTCTTAAACTCGGTGCGGGAGGAAAAATAACGATTAGATATGCCGACGGCACAGAAGCTTCTACAACTGTTGGAAATGTTATTGACAATCCTGATGCGTATGGTTATGCATACACCCCGATAGAAAACGAAATGGTAAACCGAGCGAAACACTATAATGAAGAGGATGACAAGGAATACTATGACGACGGTGACGGAGAAGGCACAGGCCGCATCTACTATGATGATAAAAAAGATATGTATTACCTGCGTTGGGAAGATCAGGTAATTCCGATGGAAGATAGAGCGTTTGATACGACCGAGGGCAACCCAAAGACTCTCAAAGTCTGGAGCGCAACCATTCGCCTGAAAGCCAAAGACGATTTCATTGGCGGTAATAATATTCTCACCAACGGCAACGAAGCCGGCGAGAATCTCGTCTACAGCAATGCGACAATTGAGAATATGGATAAGGGAAGAAACTATGAGTTATATGGCTTTGATGCGCCGGACTTAGAAGATGGAAAAGTCCCTTACCGCAAAAAGCTTGAAGCTCTTTCCGGCACGAACAGAAAGATCAATGCGGTTGACGCAGGCGGCGTTTCGCAGGCGGTTTACGGCAATGGTATCGACATTCCGTCTTCGGGATTTCCACGAGTGACTGTAAATGTCAGATTGAAGCCACTCAATGCGAAAAACCTGAATGACGTGATTTATATGGGTGAAGTGGTTTCTCCGACAATGATGCTTGCCGACCTCGAAAACGACTATATGACCGGCTCATACTATTTAGAGTATCTGGAACGCTATGCATATCGTCTTTACGGCGCAGAAGTGGAAAAAACGCCTCTCCTCGACTTACTGAATGAATGGCTGAAGATCAATAATAAAGATGAAACGGCAAAAACCTTCACCATACCTTATATCTATTTACCCGATCCGGTTTACGAAAATGATAAGCTGCAAACTGATACAAAGACGGGTAGAGTTAAAGTAAGTAATAACACCGGAGCGTCTTGGGATAAATTTGATAACACCGACTTTGAAGACCTCAACCTCCGTGACGTTACTGGTTTTATCACCTATACATGGAAGCGTAATGATGGCAGCACGGAAAAACAACAATTAAATCCAGATGGAAAATACGACATCACAAAAGAATACGTTGTAAAGAACACAGATCAGATTGTGTATAATCTGCAATTGAAGTTTACTCCGCTGCATGAAGGAGACTTGGAAGACTTTGATATTGACGAAGAAAAATTCATAACGTCAACAACAGATGGTACATCAGACAGCTTCTTTGAAGTTGTTGATAATGAATTTACTGACAGTAGTGACGAAAGTTGGAAATTTACCAACCGTTCCGAGTATCTGAAAGCCATGGTAAGCGAAAAGAAAACTTACACACCACACGTTGTGTATGATTCTTCCACTGGAAAATGGAAATTATTAGAGGATGGAGCTGAGGTATCCGACGAAGACACGTACGATTGGGACACCAAGTATAAAAAAGTTGTGGGTGTTGAGCAGATTGAGGGCGATAAGTTAAGTGATTATTACACAGACACGCCTCATAATGTAGGCTTCGCTGACAAGGACGGTGAGACAATCACCGATGAAACAGGTGAATTTAAAACAGGTAAGAGCAAAGACGACGTATGTTCGCTAGTTGCCAACACCACATACACCAAGGACGTTGTAAATGGTGCGCTTGCGCTTGAACTGGTTGTTGATGGAAGGTATCTGAAGGGAGAAAGTCCGCAAATCAATTCAGAAAAAGAATATACCTTTACCGCAACGCGTTATTATAACGATCCATATGATCCATTGCCTTATGATGAGACTGGAACATCAATGAATGCAGATACAGGCAAGACGGATACGGGTAATAAAGTTGAAGGCAAACAATACCAGCTGACATTCAAGGTAAAAGAGAATACTTTGCCTGAAAATCCACAGGACGGCGAGTTTTACACCGTATGGGCGGAACTGGTAAGTGTGGAAGTGCAAGGTACCGGTAGTGATTGGTTACCTATTAATGACAGCGAATCAGACAATAAATATGTCGGTTATGCAAATGGGG
This sequence comes from uncultured Lachnospiraceae bacterium, assembly GCA_947631605.1. Taxonomy (GTDB): domain Bacteria; phylum Bacillota; class Clostridia; order Lachnospirales; family Lachnospiraceae; genus CANRMC01. The sequence goes on along the minus strand of CANRMC010000039.1, from coordinate 4,415 downwards.
ATGCCCTCCCGATCGGCACATATGAGATTGCAGTAAACAATGACGATATGAAGAAGGCAGATAGTCAGTATCTTATCGGCGGTACTGGCGACGAGGCTAAATATTTCAAATACTTAAAAATTGATAACGCCCCGACAAGCTTCACATATGACCGTTTCCCTGAAAATGTTTATTCAGTCAGCAAAACGGCAAAGGAGACTACGGACGATAGCGAATATCTCATCTTGGATGGCTCAACGGACAATGCTTCAAAAAATATAGCCAAGAATAACCGGGTAAAAGAAGATGATCCAGCTTCACAAACACTTACATTCTATTTCGGTACGGTTGATGAGAGGAAAATCAACGGCACAGATTTAAGCAATACGATCGGTTTTAGTAAGAATGATGATTCAGAACCAGCGATAGGAAATGACTACGCAAAGGATCGTTTGGGAATTATCCTGCTGACCGCTGATCTGAACAACCTGTTTATCTCGAAAGAGGTGACGAATACCAATAATGATACCTACAAAAAGAGGCCGTGGGAATTTACCGTTACATTCAAACCAAATTCTGACGATGAGAGTAAGGAAGAGTTCGAAAATAACCTTAAGGCTGGCAGCTTTACATTGAAATGGTTTGAGTATAAAGATGGCACTTGGACTGAAAAAACTGGCGATGCTCTGAATAGCGGTTATACAGATAGCACTGGAACTACAACAGCTTATCCTACGACAATGGCGTTTACTGATCCTGATAGCGATGGCACATATACCGCAACGATTTATTTGAAGCACAATGAAAAAGTGCTGATCGATAATCTCCCTGACGGTAAATGGAAAGTGATTGAAACGGACGAGAGAGGAGAAATCCTATACTCCGCCCACAACGATAAGGATGATGTTGACGAATATACATGGTCCAATGAAACGCTTGAATGGGATGCACTGCCGGGTTCGGGAGTACAATTTACAAACCAATTCCCGTTCTATATCCTGTCCGCGGGTGGTTCGGGAACGTACCTATATATTCTGTGCGGAGGTTTACTACTGTTCATGGCGAGCGTACTGTATTACCTCTCTCGTCTGAGAAAGAGTAAAAGCCGTGACAAGCCGGATGGATAATTTATTATGAGTGATGAGAACAAGAAATCCAAAAAGAAAAGGTATCTGAAAGTAATCCGAGTGGTGGCGGTTGCCGCAATCATCACATTTGCAGTTGTCGCCCTGCTCACGCACTATATATTTCCTGTTGTGCAGATTTACGGAAGTACCATGAGTCCGACATTATTTGATGGTGACGTTGCAGTTGCGTTAAAAACAACGTCGCTGGAAAGAGGTGATATCTGTATTTTTCAGATCGGTGACACGATGCTTTGCAAGCGTGTGATCGGCATAGGCGGTGACGAAATAAATATTGATAAAAGCGGAACGGTCTATGTGAATGGAAAATTACTCGATGAACCTTATTTGAATGGTAAAAGCCTTGGCAATAGTACAGTGACATTTCCGCTTGTAGTTCCCGAAAATGAGTATTTTGTGATTGGTGATAACAGAAGGATATCGGTCGATTCAAGGAACACAACCATTGGCTGCGTCAGCGGCAATCAGGTTATAGGAAAATTGTTGCTAAGGATACTGCCGCTTCCGGCGATCATCAAGTAGTTGATAGCGAATAATAAATTATTTTGAAAGGAATGATTGAGAATGAAAAAACAAATGCGAAGGTTATTAGGAATAGTAATTTCAGTCATGCTTCTTATCACCTATGCATTTCCGGTAATGGCTGCTGATCCGGTCCACGGACATAATCATCATAGCGGTGATACATCTATTACATATGACAAAGAAGGTTTCACCATTACTTTAACAAAGCCGAAGGATGATAATTTTGATAATGCTAAAGCAAAATATGGTGCATATCAGATATTCAGCGGAGCAGTTCCTGAAAAGGATTCGGAAAATGCACCGGATCCTAAGAAATTAGAAAATCCTGGTACGGATGGCACTGCACTTCCTATCACGGATATTAAGTGGGGAGATGCCTTTGGTAAAATAGGTAGTGATACATGGCAAAAAAATATTGTGAGTTTTGTCTATGCGCTCGCGAAAGCTCCAGATGGTGCTTATTCATATGCATTTAAAGATTTTACAGGTTTTGAAGGCTTTGCAGGTAGTGAAGTAAATGTGCTTGATGAAAGGTTCTATACTGGTACGTCTAGAGATTATAAAGATGTGAATTTCGATAAACTTGCAGTAGAAGTTGCACAAAAACTTGCGGAACCAGGACACGATCATGAGTGGCTTCAGGCATTTACCGATATTCTGGGTGGTTATGCTGCCGGAGATGGAGATGGAAAATATAGTGAGGGAAACTATGTAACTCAGTATTATGCCGGAGATTGGAAAAAAGAAGATAATTCTAAATATGAAATTAAAGTTCCTGCCGGATACTATATGATACTGGATTTATCTACGATTGATGAAGATTCTGAAGATGATTATTCGGAAGCTTATTCTGCACGTATGCTTTTTGTTGCTAATAATGTTACACAGGAACTGAAATCTTCCGTACCGACGCTTGAAAAGAAAATTGTAAGAGACGATGGAGAATATGAAACAGAAGTTGCCGGCGTCGGAGATACTGTTAAGTTTAAGCTGACAGGTACTTTACCAACCAACTTTGATAACTACCTAGGAGGTTATCGATATACATTCACAGATACTTTAAGCGAAGGACTAACACTGGATTCAGAAAGTGTAAAAATAACTGCAAAAGGCTTACTGAAAGATGATAAAACTTGGTATGATGGAGAATTACAGATAAAACAGGATAGTTATTCAAGTGACCCTGATGACTCTCATGTGCATTTGGGTGGTACTACAGTGTCTACAGCATATGAGGTAAATATTGAAGGACAAACGCTTACTGTTTCATTTCCTTGCCTGAAAGAAATCTTGATTACAGAGGGTGATAGCAACTATAAGCTTGGATGTAAAAATGTTGACGGAACAATTATGACCTCCACAATTTATGTTGAATATACTGTGACCGTAAATAACAAAGCTGTTGTGGATCCGAAGGCAGATCCGGAAATCAAAGGTAATAAAAATAACGCACAGCTTGAGTATTCAAATAATCCGCAGGCGTATGCTGATACGGATAAGACAACGTTTGATGATGCTACTGTTTATACATTCGGTCTGGACCTCACGAAGGTAGATTCGGCTGAGTTTACGAAAGATCCGGATCCAAATAAAGCAAAACTTCCAGGAGCAGTATTTGCGCTTGTTCGTCCGAAGCCTGACGGGAAAGATCAATTTCAGATTGCAAAATTTGAAAAGGGTTCAATTGATACATGGGAGAATCTTACTGATGCAACAGAAACAAATCTGCAAGATATGGTTAAAAAATATCTTTATGCAGATGACGGCAGTGGCAACCTAAAACCTACACGTTTGGCTTATGTTATAACTTCTAATGATGACGGAAAGATTAACATTACCGGTCTAGATGCTGGCGTAGAATATACTATGGTCGAGACAAAGGCACCGGATGGTTATGCAACGATTGATCCGTTCTCATTTACCTTAAAGGCTGCTAAAGACAAAGATGAGTACAATGGTCTGCTTGAAAATACGGATATAACAAAGGGAAAATCAGACGGTACACTTAGCCTCGAAAAATATGTAATAGATGAAAATACAGATCCTGATGTGAATGGATATTCTGAGCTGACTGTAGCCAACTTTAAGTATGAGGATCTTCCTTCCACCGGTGGTATCGGTACATACATTTTCTATATCGTTGGCGGAATAATAGTTCTCGGTGCTGTTGTTTTACTCTTCCTTTCAAGGAAAAAGAAAGTTACCGAATAAATCAATCTGGCTGTAATGAGGGATGATCCCTCGTTGCAGCATAGGGAGAGACTCTTATGAAACAGCGTATCATTTCATTCTTTGCGCTTGTATTGCTGGTTGTGGGTCTGTCCTTGCTGCTGTATCCGACGATCAGCAACTATTTGAAAAACCAGCAGCAACGCAGGGCGATTAATGTCTATATTTCTTCCGTGGAGACGATTCCGGAAGAAGATTACACAGAGTTACTGGAACAGGCGGCAGATTTTAATGAAAAACTATCAAAAGGCGGATATTTGTTGACAAAACTGCCTGCTGAATTGAAGAACGAATATTATTCGATATTGGACGTCAATAAAAACGGGATTATCGGATATATCAATCTTCCTGAGGAGGATATCATGCTTCCGATTTATCACGGAACGAGTGATGCTGTTCTGCAGGAGGGTGCCGGTCATACGGAAGGTTCTTCTTTTCCGATAGAAGGTGAATCTGTTCATGCCATAGTTTCAGGACATAGTGGGCTGCCGTCCGCTCTGCTATTTACCAATCTTGATAAAGTAAAGGTAGGAGATA